>JAEEKA010000005.1 GCA_016282135.1 Oscillospiraceae bacterium | reverse complement strand
TTTTGAAGTTGTAGCGGTGCGGATGCACGAACAATTCCGATACGGCGTCCATCGCGAGATCCTCCGCGGCGGGAACGTCCTGCACATAGCGGTTGATGAAAAAGACCAGCGGGAAGAACAACTCCTCCATAATCTCGTCGATGGCGTGTTCATCGCCATCCAGGAAACGGCGGTAGCTACTTGCACCGTTGTCCATAGGATTCCTCCTGTAAGTCGCGGTCACGTCTGACCGTTCATCCATTATACAATCAGACGGCGAAAAATCCTAATGGTTCTGAAAAAAATAATTTGCCCTGTGAATCCGAGCTTGTATGGATTCACAGGGCAATTGTGTCAGAGCGGCTTTGTGCGTATGTCTTCGCATAACCAAAAACACAATGCCGCCAACGGAAAGAACATTGGCGGCATTGCTCTGGTTATTTTGATTGTGCTACAGGTTCGTATTTTGCAATATAGTATTTCCCATCAGGCAGATTTCTTCGCACAGTAATCGTATGGCCATGGATATCGACGTCACAGCCTCGGGCTTCAGCCTGATCGAGTTGCGCCAGCAGGTCCTTCTTTTCCAGCCAGAAATGGTCTATCGAGCGTATGAGCCCATTCGGCGTATAGCCGTAAACCGTCAGAAGGATCGGACGAACGCGAATCCCTTCGTAGTCTGCCATCTGAGCAACGACATGAGGAATTATTTCAATCGCCTGTAAAAACCTCTCCCGCTGGGTCTTGTCCAGCAAAAAGCTTGGTATATCCATGCGGTTCTCCCTCTATAAAACAGCGATAATGTCAGTGCCGGGAACAAATGGATTTTCCCAGTATCTTGCGTCATTGGAATCCGCGGCGTTGTCGCCTAAGAAAAGATAGCAGCCGGAGGGAACAGTGATAGGACTGCCGTTGAGGATGCAGGCATCTCCCGGGCCGGCAGCGATGCGCTTGACCAGGGTGCGGCCTTCGTGGCGGAAGATCACGATATCTCCGGTGCGGAGTTCGCCAAAGATCCGGACGCCCAGGATCAGACTGCCTTGATGGATGGTCGGTTCCATGGATGCCGACGGCACGAAACCGAGATAAAAAAAGTAACGGAACAGGAGCAGGACCAGCATTGCGCAGAGGAGTGGGATCAGTATGGGGAGAAAGCGCTTGACAGGACGCCTTTTCATGCATTCACCAGCTGGATCGCGCGCTGCAGCTCCGGCTGGCGGCGCAGGTACTGTTTCGCTTTCGCCATCCAGGCGGTTACCAGGTTCGGAGCGGCGTGCATCTCCGCGCCGATCTCGCTGCAGCTGTAGCCCCTGGCGTGAAGCACCAGGGCGTCGATTCCTTTCTTTGTGGATGGGTTTGCCGCTTTCCTCGCTCTTGCGATCCCGTTTTGGACTTCCGCCTGCAAAATGATCTGCTCCAGCGGATCGGACACCGCGCCAAAGCCCGGCATGTTCAGGATCTTCAGCTCCTTTTCCTGACGCTTGGTCGCGTAGATCAGGGCGTCGCAGATTTCATTCCAGATCAGTCTGTAGGCGTAGGTTGAAAAGTTGCCGCCTCGGTCAGTCATGACCGCTTTGCATAGGCCGAGACAGCCGATCTGGAACAGGTCGTGAAAATCAAAGATCCCCATCTGATTGATTCCGCGGACCTTGTCCCGGATCACCTTCCCCACCAGACCCAGATTCTCCTCCACCCTCTGCCGCTGGACGGATGTCAGCTTCATGATGCTGCCGCACCTCCTTCCATGCGTGCGGGAAACCGACGCTGCTGGCCGGCCTTTCGCTGCTCCAGCAGCTTTTTGCTTTCCCGGATGACCTCCCTGCAGTAATACTCGCCGAGATGCCCGATGTGCGCCTCGGACGGCGGCGTGCAGAGCAGGTTGGAAAGCCACTGATATGCGGCGTCCTTGGTCATATAGCCGCTCAAATAGAGCTGGTTGAAATACTGATGCGCGGTCCGGCGCAGATCCCGCAGCTCCTTGTTGGCCAGGCTGCCCACAGGGATCTTCGTTCCGGCATGGACCCGCACATAGGCGTCGCACTTGGGATACTTGGAGCAGACATAGAGCATGGTGTCCAGATGGCTGGTCTTGTAGATGCCCTCCGCACTGCGGAAGATAACGGGCGCGCCGCAGTAGGGGCAGCGCATCCGGCTGGGCTGAAATCCTTTCTTTTTGTTTTGTTTATGATTCATGGTGGATACCTCCGATCGTGATGAAATAGCAAACCGGCCGGAAGGCATACAAAGCACAACCTCGCATACGGCAGCGTCCTGCCGCACGGTGTCATGTTTTGTTGTCTTCCGGCCGGGAAGGAAAGGGCCGCACCATTGTGGTCCCGCTCAATGCGCGTTTCCGTAACGATTCCGCAGCCCACTTGGCTGCGTCTGCCTCCGGGAGCTCTTCCGAAGAATCGAGAGCCTGGGTGCGTTCCCTTATCTGGCTATAATATAGCACGGGTTTCTTGATTTGTCAATACTATTAGCTATATAAATTTGCTAAAATTATTATTTTATTGCAATATGCTATATTTTGATGAAACAAACTCAGTCTGACAGAACTGAACTGTTAAAAATGCTCAATACTCTTCGTCATCTTCCTCATAGGCTTTTTCCCGTTTGCGCTTGAGAACAAATGAGGTGACCAGGAAGGCAACGCAGAGCACGGTGCCGCCGGCAAAGAGAATGATATGCTTGGTGGGGATGCTGTTATCCGCCTGAGGCGCGGGTTCGGCTGCTGCGGTGGGATCCGTTGCTGCTGCGGCCTCGGCAGACTCGGAAGCTTCGGAGCTTGGTTCTCCCGTACTCTCCGTCGACGCGGGCGCCGAAGCGGCGGTTGTTTCCGGATCCAGACGGGTCAGCACATAGGCGCTGCTCCCGCCGATCTCCAGCTTCAGAATACCGTTTGCGTCGGCCGCGACGGTTCCAGGATACATCCCGGCATCTGTCTTGAGAGAGAACTGGGCGCCGGCAAGCTCCGCGCCGAGGTGGATCTCCAGCTGCTCCGGCTGCAGCACCTGCAGCTCGTTGCCTTCGGTTCCCTCTTTGGCGGAGGCAGGGAAAATGAGACAGGAAATAAGAACGATGCAGGTCAGCATCAGGGGAAGAATTCTTTTCATTTGGATCATCCGTCCTTTCAGTCATTATTACGTTCGCAGTACACAACCAGCCGATAGCGGCCGCCGGTACCGTAGGGATGGCAGGTCAGAAGGGTCAGCAGATCGCGGCCCTCCTGGATCAGGATCTTGTCCACGTCTGTGGGGTTGATGATTTTCATGTCTGCGACAGTGTAATGGAGCTCCTCCCAGAGGTTTGTCAGCTCGATCTCGTCCCCGACCTGGAGGTTGGACAGATACCGAAAGAAGATCGCACCGGTCCACCCGCAGTGGCCGGCAATGACGCAATTGGTATTGGGGCCGCCGATCGGCATACTGGTTTGGCTGAGCTGGGCCGCGCCGCGGTTCATATGATCGGCGGTTGCGCCAAGGAAAACCGGGAGCTCCAGCTCCAGCCGGTCGATGCGGATTACCGCCACGGCCTCGCCCTCCAGCCCATACTGAGACAGGTCGAAGACCTCCTGCTGGTAGGACCAGGGGTCAGAAAGACTCTCCTGCCCGGTCTCGTAGAGAAATCGATTATGCGCCACCATGGCCTGGTACAATTCGCTGAAGGGACGTTCCGGATCCGGCGTTTCCCCAGACTGAGGCGGGATTGATGTCGGATCGACATGTCGCGCGCGGTTTCCAGACGGATCCGCCTCCCGGAAGGCCTCCCGGTAGAAGATCTGCACCTCTTCCGAGACGCCAATGTCCGTTCGCACCTGGTTCAGCTTCGGATAGAAGGCAACCATCAGACCGAGAAGGAGCAGCAAGGCCGCGTTGATCAGCAAAAGCTTACGTTTCATGG
>JAEEKA010000052.1 GCA_016282135.1 Oscillospiraceae bacterium | reverse complement strand
GACGACGAGGAGCTGCTCGAGCTGGTCGAGATGGAAGTCCGCGAGACTCTGGACTTCTACGGCTTCCCCGGCGACGACACCCCCATCATCCGCGGCTCTGCTCTGAACGCTCTGGTCAGCGAGTCCACCGATCCCAACGCTCCCGAGTACGCCTGCATCAAGGAACTCATGGACGCTGTTGACAGCTGGATCCCCACTCCCGACCGTAAGGCCGACCTGCCCTTCCTGATGCCCGTTGAGGACGTCTTCACCATCTCCGGCCGCGGCACCGTGGCTACCGGCCGTGTCGAGCGTGGTACCATCAAGAAGATGGAGCCCGTCGAGATCGTTGGCCTGTCCGACGAGAAGAAGAGCACCGTCGTCACCGACATCGAAATGTTCCACAAGCTGCTTGACTTCGCTGAGGCCGGCGACAACATCGGCGCTCTGCTCCGCGGCGTTGACAAGAAGTCCATCGAGCGTGGCCAGGTTCTGTCCAAGCCCGGTTCCATCCATCCCCACACCAAGTTCAAGGGCCAGGTTTACGTCCTGACCAAGGAAGAAGGCGGCCGGCACACCCCGTTCTTCAACAACTACAGACCCCAGTTCTATTTCCGTACCACCGACGTGACCGGCATCATCTCCCTGCCCGAAGGCGTTGAGATGTGCATGCCCGGCGACAACGTCGACATGGACGTTGAGCTGATCACCCCCATCGCCATCGAGAACGGCCTCCGCTTCGCTATTCGCGAGGGCGGCAGAACCGTCGGCTCCGGCGTTGTCATCGGCATCAACGAGGACTAATCTCCGGATTTCATCCAAGTCAACAGGCTCTCCGAAAGGGGAGCCTGTTTTTTCTTGCATTCCAGGTGATTTCGTGGTATGATATTTAATCGGGATGGCGCTTGGCACGCGCCAGTTGACTGCAAACTTTCACCGGGAGGCTTGCCCATGCGGATTCTGCACATGATCTCCGGCGGCGACGTAGGCGGGGCGAAGACCCACGTTCATACCCTGCTGGCCGGACTAACAAAAACTGAAAATGTGCTGCTGGCCTGCTTTATGGACGGACCCTTTGCCAAGGAGGCACAGGAGTTGGGCATCCCAACCAAGGTTCTGACAGGCTCCGTACCCGGGGTGGTGAAGCAGCTAACGGCTCTGGTCCGGGCCGAAGGCTTTGAGATTCTCCACTGCCACGGCGCCCGGGCGAATCTCATCGGCAGTCTGGTGAAGAAGCGCACCGGACTGCCCACGGTTACCACCATTCACAGCGACCCAAAGCTGGATTACATGGGCAGACCCTTTGCCGCCTTGACCTACGGCAACATCAACAAATCCGCCTTACAGAAAATGGACTATTGGATCGGGGTCTCTCAACCCACTGTGGATATGCTTCACGAGCGGGGCTTTGACCCGAACAAAACCTTTGTTATTTCCAACGGCGTATCCTTTGACCTGGGCGCTCCGGCCCAGGACAGAGAGAGCTATCTGCGGAGCCTGGGTATGGAGCCCGGGCCGGACACGACCGTCTTTGGCATTGCCGCCCGGATGAACCCCGTCAAGGATATGGGCACGCTGATCCGGGCCTTTGCCAAGACCGTGGCTGCCTGCCCTGCTTCCCGATTGATTATCGCCGGCGACGGCGAGCAGCGCAATCAGCTGGAGGAGCTGGTTGCCCAGCTCTGCCCATCCGGGACCGTGGCTTTTCCCGGCTGGGTCTCGGATACCCACAGCTTTTATTCCGCCATTGACGTGAACATGCTGACCTCCCTCTCCGAGGGCTTCCCCTACGCTCTGCCGGAGGGCGCAAGCCGACACTGTGCCGTCATTGCTTCCCGGGTGGGTGGCATTCCCTCTCTGGTGGAGCATGAAGTGAACGGCCTGCTGTTTACGCCCCGGGATGTGGACACGCTGGCGGAGTATATGATCCGCCTGGCCCAGGACCATGACCTGATGCACAGCTACGCGGACCGGCTCTACGCCGACGCAAAAGAGAAGTACTCCATTGACGCCACCGTGGCCAGGCAGAAGGAAATCTACGCCGCTGTGCTGCGGCGGACCGCCCGGGCCTCCGCCCGGGGTCGGGACGGGGTCCTGATCTGCGGCGCCTACGGCAAGGGGAATTCCGGCGACGACGCCATCCTGCAGGCCATGGTCCAGGAGCTGCGGCAGCGGGACCCGGACCTGCCTCTCTACGCCACCACCCGATCCCCGGGCCAGACCGCCCGGGAAGCGGATGTAGGGGCGGTTTACACCTTCAACCCCCGGAAAATCCGGCAGCGGATGAAGCAGACCGTGCTGTATCTCTCCGGCGGCGGCAGCCTGATTCAGGACGCCACCTCCTCCCGGTCCCTGTGGTACTATCTGCACTCCATTCGGGCGGCGAAGCGCCGGGGCAATCGGGTCATGATGTTCGGCTGCGGTATCGGGCCCGTCCATCGGGCGTCCAATCGCCGAAAGGCAGCCAAAATCATCCAAAGCTGCGTGGACCGGATCACCCTGCGGGACGCCGCTTCCGCCCGGGAGCTGGAAGAAATGGGCGTTACCGGCATTCCAACCCGGGTTACGGCGGACATGGCCTTTCTGGTGCAGCCGGCTCCCCCGGAGCGGGTGGAACAGCTCTGTGCCGCCTGCGAGAATGGGGTCAAAATTGATTCTGCGGACCGGCTGCTGATCCTGGCCCCCAGGCCTTGGGAGGGCTCAGACCGCCACCTGGCGGATTTTGCCGCCGCCGCGGCTCATACCGCCAAAGCCTACGGGCTCAAGCCGGTGCTGCTGGCCATGGAGCCGGGGAAGGACCTGCCCGTCTGCCAGCGAATTGCGGAGCTGGCCCTGGAACGGGCTGGGCTGAAATGTCCCGTGCTGGCTGCGTCCCAGGACGCGGCCGCTGTGGTGGGACTGATTCGCCGGGCCGACGCGGTGCTGGGCATGCGGCTCCACTCCCTGATTTTTGCGGCCGCCCAGGGGACGCCCTTTGCGGGGGTCTCATACGACCCCAAGGTGGCGGGTTTCGTCGATTATATGGGCCAGGGCCTTTGCTGTGCGCTGGAAGAAGCGAACGAAAAACGGCTCTGTGCCATGGTGGACGGTCTGCTGCAAGCTGCCGGGAAGGATTTTCAGGCTGCCGCTCTGCGCCTTCGGGCTCTGGCCGCGGAGAACTGCGAGGAAGCGCTCGGCCTGATCAATGAAAAATGAAAAAAAGAATGAAGAATTGAGGTATTTTTGAATTATTTAAATTCAAAAAAGAAAGAGGGGAGAGAGATACTTGAAGCATGCTCGTATTGCGTACACGGTTTCACGAAAAAATCCGCTGGTTTGGATCGCGATGGTTTTGGCGCTGGCGGCGGCGGTGGGTTTCTTCCAGCGGCTGTCGGGAGAGACGGGGTTTTGGGCAGACTGCTTGCTCTGCGTGCTCCCGGGTCTTGGAGCGGTCTACTTTGCATACCAGCTGACGGTCAACGGCAGGGAACGGATCTATCGCCTTTCGCTGCCCCTCTGGCTGCTGACGGCGGAGCTGATTTGCCTGGCTTGGGGTGTACTGCCCTGGTATGGGGCCCTGGCTGTCTCCATCATCGGGCTGAGTGTCGGTTACTTGGCCCACAGGGTTTTGCAGGGGAAGCAATTTTCCGGGACTGCCGGGAAAACTGCCAACGGCGCATTCGCCGCAGTCTGCCTGCTGGCGATTCTGGTCCTGCTGTATTCCGTGGCCTTCTTCCTGATCTGCGGCGTGGCGTCGATTTTTGTGGAGAAGTTCAATGTGTGGACGGAGCTTCGGGTCTTTGCGGAGCTGCTCCTGCTCTGCGCCTATTTCCTGCTGTGCCTGTCTATGCGGCAGGTGAAGGATGACCGGTATCATCCCACCTGGGGGGACCGGTTCGACGGGCGGAAGATCCGCAGCCTCAGCCCTATCGCCGTGGTGGGTACCTACATCATGCCAGAGCGGAACCAGGCCAACGTCTTCTTCCCGGATAAGCTGGAAATCACCGCCCTGGAGAAGTACATCCGGGAGAAGCGGGCCAATGGCTACGAGCAGTTCGGCATGACGGAGGCTCTGCTGGCTGCCTACGTCCGCACGGTTTCCAAGTACCCCGGCATCAACCGCTTTATTTCCGGCGAGAAGATTTATACCCGGGAAGACGGCATGCAGTTCTGTATGACGGTAAAGAAGGAAATGACCAAGGAGTCTCCCGACACCGTCATCAAGGTCCATCTCCAGCCCGGCGACACGGTGGAGGACGTCTACCGCAAGTTCCACGAAACCTTGAACAGCGCCAAGAAATCCATGGAGTTGGATTCCAGTCTGGACGGCGTTACCGCCCTCTTCGGCATGATCCCCGGGGTCGTGCTGAAATTCGTGATCTGGCTGCTGAAGCTGCTGGACTATTTCGGCCTGCTGCCCCGGTTTATCCTGGAGGTCAGCCCCTTCCACGGCTCCATCTTCTTCACCTCCATGGGCTCCCTGGGCATTCCGGCGGTCTACCATCACCTTTATAACTTCGGCAACCTGCCCATTTTCCTGGCCTTTGGCAGGAAATATCGGGTCAACGAGGTGGATGACCAGGGGAACACCGTGTCCCGGAAGTACATGGACTACACCTTCAACGTGGATGAGCGAATCGTGGACGGCTTCTACTACGCCACGGTCATCAAGTACTTCCACAAGCTTCTGCTCCATCCCGAGCGCCTGGATGAGCCGAATATGGAGATCAACCGGGATATTCCCTAAATAGTTCTTGTTTTTTCCAAGGAAATCGGGTATAGTAAATAGGATTTCCAATCAAAGAGGTAATAGCATGAAAAAGCTGAATATCTGTGTCCTGTTTGGCGGCGTTTCTCCGGAGCATGAGGTTTCCCTCCGCTCTGCGGAGTCCGTTCTCAACCATCTGGACCCGGAAAAATACAATCTCTACCCCGTGGGCATCACCAAGGAGGGCAACTGGATCCTCTTTGGCGGCACCGACTTTTCCGAGCTGCCCACCGGTTCCTGGCGGGATCACCCTGCCAACCGTACTGCTGCTTTTTCTCCCATCCGGGGCCAGGGCCTGCTCTCCTTTGAGGGGGACAACGTGGTTCGGGAGCGGATCGACGTGGTTTTTCCCGTCCTCCACGGGGAGAACGGGGAGGACGGCTCCGTCCAGGGCCTGTTCCAGTTGGCCGGCATTCCCTACGTGGGCTGCCACGTGGCCGCCTCCGCGGCCTGCATGGATAAGTGCCTGACCAAGCTGATTGCCGGAATGACCGGCGTTCGCCAGGCCGACTGGGAGCTGGTGACCCGGGAGCAGCTACAATCCAAACCCGAGGCCGTGCTGGATCGGGTGGAGCGGCGCTTTTCCTACCCCGTGTTTGTAAAGCCTGCCGGCACCGGCTCTTCTGTGGGCGTAAGCAAGGCCAGGGGCCGGGAGGCCCTGCTGGCCGCCCTGGAAAACGCGGTCCGCTTTGACCGGAAGGTGCTGGTGGAAGAGTTTATCAACGGCAGGGAAGTGGAGGTTGCCGTTCTGGGCAACGGGACGCCCGCCGCTTCCGTCTGCGGGGAAATTGATTCCGGCGCGGAGTTCTACGACTACGAGACCAAGTATATCACCGACACGTCTACGCTTTATATTCCTGCCAGAATCTCCGAGCATGCCTCCGAGGAGGTCCGGCAGGCCGCCGTCAAGGTCTACCAGGCCATGGGCTGCTCCGGTCTGGCCCGGGTGGACTTCTTCGTGGGCTTTGAGGATGAGCGGGTGGTTTTCAATGAGATCAACACCCTGCCCGGCTTCACCTCCATTTCCATGTATCCCAAGCTCTTCGAGGCCAGCGGCATCCCCTACGGCGAGCTGCTGGATCGGCTGATTTCTCTGGCGCTGGAGGCCCGCTATGGGCTGTGATTTTCTGCTGGACGTGAAGGGCGTTCAAAAATACCATGACCAGGAGCCGGACGTCATTGAGCTGACCACTGAGGCTTCCCTGATCGGGGAGGAGGGCGTGCTGTTTCTTCGGTACGCCGAGTCGGACCTGACGGGTCTCAAGGGTACGGACACCACCTTTGAACTCCACCGGAACAAGGTGGTGCTCCGCCGCACCGGAGCAGTCACCAGCGAGATGGTCTTCGTCCCCGGCGAGGTCCACCAATCTCTGTACAATACGGAAGAAGGGGCTCTGCTGATCACCGTCCATACCACCGCAGTGGAGGACGAAATGACCCTGATGGGCGGCAGCCTCCATGTGTCCTACGATATTACCATCGAGGGCCTGGGCATGGGCCGTATCGATTACTGGCTGAAGGTCAGGCCGAAGGCCAATCTGTAGCGCCCGCATGCTGCCGTTTCCCGGCAGCCGGGTCTGCAGCGCCGGCCCTGACTTTGTTTCGCTGCCGGCCATCCCCCCGCGAAGGCTGTCGAAGACAGCCTTCCGTGCATAAAATAAGGCAGAAAGGAGTATGCCTATGTTGAAGGTTTTGAAATTCGGCGGTTCCTCCATGGCCAGCGCCGAGCAGTATGCCAAGGTAAAAGCCATCGTGGAGGAAGACGTTTCCCGTTCTGTGGTGGTGGTTTCCGCCGCGGGAAAACGGAACAAGGAAGATCACAAGATCACGGATCTGCTCTATCTCTGCCATGCCCACATGAAATACGGAGTTTCCTGCGACTCCGTGTTCGGCATGATTTCCCGCCGTTACCTGGAAATCCGGGACGACCTCGGCCTGAAGACAGACCTGGAGGGAGAGTTGGAACGGATTCGCAGCGATATGGAAAACGGCATCTCCGAGGCGGCTCTGGCCTCCCGGGGCGAGTATCTCTCCGCCCTGCTGATGGCGGATTATCTGGGCTTTGACTTTTTGGACGCCGCCGACTGGCTCCGCTTCCGCATGGACGGGACCGTGGACAAAGCGTGGTCCTATGAGACTCTGCGGACCCTGGCCAAGGATCGGAAGATCGTCATTCCCGGCTTCTATGGGGCGATGGCCGACGGCAGTATCCGCACCTTCACCCGGGGCGGCTCCGACATCACCGGCGCCCTGGCCGCCGCGGCGCTGGAGGCGGACGTCTATGAGAACTGGACCGACGTTTCCGGTATCCTGATGGCGGATCCCCGGATTGTGGAAAACCCGGAATCCATTCCCCGACTGACCTATTCCGAGCTTCGGGAGCTCAGCTATCTTGGGGCCCAGGTCCTCCATGAGGATACGATTTTCCCCGTGGCGGAAAAGAACATTCCCCTGAATATCCGCAATACCAACGATCCGTCCCATCCCGGCACCATCATCATGGAGCGCTTCGACGAGGACGGGGAGCCTGGGGATGAGCGCCGTTTCATCACGGGCATCGCCGGCAAAAAGGATTATTCTGTTGTGAGCGTCTCCAAGCGGGGGCTCAGCTCCGAGGTGGGGGCCGTCCGGAAGGTCTTTGAGATCTTTGAGAACAACGGTCTGGCCGTGGAGTACACCCCCAACGGGATCGACACCTTCTCTCTGGTGGTTTCCGGGGCAAAGCTGGAAAAGGTCCTCCACAACATCGTCACCCAGTTGGAGGAAAAGCTTGCCCCCGATGAGATTCAGGTAAGCAAAGATCTGGCCATTGTGGCCGCCGTTGGCCGCCGGATGGTCAATCGTCCCGAGATTCCCGGCCGCATCTTCACCGCCCTGGGCCGGGAAGGCATCAACATCCGCCTGATTTCCCAGGGTCCCAGAGAGGTCAACGTGATCCTTGGTGTGGACGGCAAAGACTTTGCTTCCGCCGTCCGGGTGCTGTACGACAGCTTTGTGAAATAGGGCGGCCGGTGTGGAAATTGAAAATTGAAAGTTGAAAATGATATTGTGTTTTGCAGATTGCCATCTGCAAAAAGAAAAGAACCTCAACGACAGCTTTCAAGGAGACGTTGTGATTGCTGGCAAGAGTTACCGATTTGCCGTTCGTATCGTGAAGCTCTGCCAATACCTGTGCGGTAAAAAGCGGGAGTATATCATCTCCCAGCAGCTGGAGCGAAGCGGAACCAGCATCCGTGCCAACATCGCGGAGGGGCAGCAGGGACAGAGCCGAGCGGATTTTATTGCGAAGATGTCGGTTGCCTTGAAGGAGACGTCTGAAACAAAGTATTGGCTTTCTCTCCTGCACGATACGGGGTATTTGACCGAGCGGGAATATCATTCAATTCCAACCGATTGCATTAAATCGAGAAAAACCTGACAAGCATTTTAAAAACTGCAAAAGCGAATACTTCAAGCTGATTCTTTGCCGTTCAAATTGTTATTTGAACGAAACCGAAATTTTCAACTTTCCATTTTCAACTTTCAACTCTGAATAGGAGGTATGTTATAATGAAGCAGTATAAAGTTGGCATCCTTGGCGCCACCGGCTCCGTGGGTCGGGAGATGATGAAGATTCTTCTGGAACGGGAATTCCCCGTCAGCGAGCTCCATTTGTTTGCCAGCGAACGCAGCGCGGGCAAGGTTGTAGCCTGGAACGGGAAGCCCATTCAAATTGAACTGGCCGCGGAGGACGCCTTCGAGGGCCTGGACATTGTGCTGGGCGCGGCGGAGAACGACGTGGCAAAGCGTTTCGCGCCGGCTATTGTGAAGGCCGGGGCTGTGTTCATCGACAATTCCTCCGCCTTCCGGCTTCGGGAGGACGTGCCCCTGGTGGTGCCGGAGGTCAACGCCGAGGACGCGATGGAACACCGGGGCATTATCGCCAACCCCAATTGCTCCACCATCATTGCCGTCACGGCGATCAACGCCCTGCGGGAGCTTTCCCCCATTGTCTCCATGGTAGCCTCCACCTATCAGGCGGTTTCCGGGGCGGGGGCAGCCGGTCCGGTGGAGCTCAGCGAGCAGGTGAGCGCCGTGATGAAGGGCCAGCCGGTTCAGACCAAGGTGTTCCCCCACCAGATTGCCTTCAATCTGATTCCTCAGATCGGCAGCGAGCAGGAGTCCGGCTATACCTCGGAGGAAATGAAGCTTCAGTATGAGGGACGGAAGATCCTCCACCTGCCCCAGATGAAGGTGAGCTGTACCTGCGTCCGGGTGCCGGTGATGCGGAGCCATTCCATCTCCCTGACCCTGCGCTTCCAGCACCGTCCTTCCGTCTATGAGGCCCGGCGGGCCATCCAGCACGCGCCCGGCTGCAAGCTGGTGGACGATCTGGCGGAGGCCCAGTACCCCATGCCGCTGGACACTTCGGATCAGGATTTGGTCTATGTTGGCCGCATCCGTCCCGACCTGACGGACGACGACGGCCTCTGTCTCTGGTGCTGCGGCGACCAAATTCGCAAAGGAGCGGCCACAAACGCCGTTCAGATCGCGGAATTGCTGATCAACCGGGAGAATTGAGCCATCCGGCGTCTTTTGCGAGAAAATCCGCTATGTTGTGGTTAAAAATTCAAACGACCACAACAGATATGATAATTGTTCATAGAACTGTAACGAGGCGGTCTGAAAACAGGCCGCCTCGCAGTTTATTTGGCAGGACTTTACAAAAATGAGCGTATTTTGTGAAAAAAAATATTAAAATTTGATGAATTTTTTCTTGCAATTCATTTGGGCATGTGATATAATTCAAATGAATCAATATAAGTACTGGTGTAAATAGCACTTCGGTGCTGGCTTTTTCCCGAATAGGAGGACACTACATTGAAAGTTACGAAGCTGCTTCGGCGTACGACGAGCCTGCTGCTGGCTCTCGCAATGCTGTTCTCGTTCCCTGCAGGTGCTTATTCTGAGGGGGCGGGATCCAATTCTAAGGAAGTTCTCGAAATTCCCGAGGGCTTCGTTTGGCGCACCCTTTCAGTGGAGCTTGCGCCGTTTGAGGAGGACTGCGCGCAGACAGAAGAGGAGGAGGCCGCCAGACTGGCGGAGAAAGCCCGGGAGGCTGGCAGCTTCCTGGAGCTGATGCTCTCTCATGCTGTTGCTGCGGACGAAGAAGCCTCCGCTCCAACCGTTGAGGTTCGGGGCTGGATGCCTGAGGACGTCACCGCGCAGGCAGAGCTGATCTCCTATACCGAGAAGGAGCTCTACATGGAGACCGCTCTGATGCAGGCCGAGCTTCGCTTCTACGACGGCGAAGGCCGGAGCTGGCTCCCCACGCTTCCCGTCACCGTCTGCATCGACGGCGATGTGGTGAAGGACGTTCGTGACGCGAAGATGAACCCCACGGTCTACATCTACGAGGAGCGTCCCGAAGAGGCCAAGGAGGAAGACGATCGGTTCTTCTCCGTAGAGGCCCTCACCGCCGCCCGTTCCGTCGGCGAGGAGAAGACCTACGAGCGGGAGCTCGACGCGGTCCGCGCAGAGGTCAACGAGCGCGGGCTGGCGAAGGATGAAGAGACCCCCGATGCCGTTTGCTTTGAGATCCAGTCCGAGGCGGTGCGCTTTGCCGTCACCGCCAGGCAGCCGGACCGGACCTACACTGCGGCCAATGAAGACGGCAACACCGAGATGGTTGTTGTCGGCAAGCTTCCCCGCAGTCTTTCCGCAGAGATCGCTCCCTTGTCCGCCGAAGTTGCGGCGGAGCAGTTTCCCGGCGACGTGGTCCTGGGCTGGGAGCTTTCCTTGATCCACACCGAGGAGCCGGACTATCGGCCCGAAGGCACCATGAAGCTTGCCCTGCGGGACAGCGCTCTGGTTGAGCTTCAGGACGGCATGTGGGATCTGCAGCTTTGGCAGCTGCGGGCGGACGGTACGCAGGCCCGGGTGAAGGACGCCGTGTTCAAGGGCGAGGACCTTCGCTTCTCCGCTGTCGGCCTGTCCACCTTCGTTGTGGTGAAGGTTGCCGTGGAAAAGAAGCTGACCGCTACCGACGGCAGCACCTATTCCGTTGAGGCCGTGTACGACAGTCACGCTGGCATCCCCGCCAACGCGGAGCTGGTGGTTCGGGAACTGCTTCCCGAGGACGAGGACTACGCCCGGTACATGACCGAGAGCGCCAGCCGCATGGAGCGCAATCCTGCGGAGCTGGGCTTTGCCAAGGTGCTCGACATTTCTTTCCGCGATCCGGAGACCGGTGCGGAGTTCAAACCCAATCAGGATGTCAAGATTAACATTGAGCTTCTGTCCGAGGACCTGGATGAATACACCAATGTCAGCGTGGTCCGCTGCGGTCAGGAGACCAAGAAGGTCAACGCCTCTACCAACGGCGACACCGTTGCCTTTGAAACTGGCGATGCCTCCGTGTTCGTTGTGACCGGCGTTTGCGTTGAAAAGACCATCACTGCCGGCGACGGCAGCACCTACCATGTCACCGTGTCCTACGACAAGAACGCTGGTATCCCCGAGGGCGCCGAGCTGGAGGTCCGGGAACTGACCGGCGACGAGTATCTGGAATATCTGTCCAAGACCGCTGAGTTCCTCTCCCGTGAGGAAGAGCAGCTGGTGTTCGCCCGCTTCTTCGACATCACCATTGTGAAGGACGGTGTGGTCTACGAGCCTGATAAGTCCGTTTCCGTTTCCATCGAGCTGATGGATCGTCCTGAGACCCAGGGCGTGCTTCGTGTCGTCCACTTCGGTGAGGAGACGGAGCTGCTGGAGAACGAAGAAACTGCGGACGGCTGCCTGAAGTTCAACACCGACTCCTTCTCCGTCTACGCCATCACCGACGAGGACGGCAACGTCATCGTTCCCCGTGCCTTCTACCACTTCTACGATGGCACCATCGACAAGGGCCGGCAGATCATCAAGAACCAGGGCACTCTGACAGAGGTTACCCATTCCGAGCAGGGCAGCCTGGTCTTCCTGGGATGGTTCATCTACAATGAGGAAGATGGAAGCTGGGGCGAGCAGGTATTCTTTGACACCCCCATCCAGATTCTCATGGGCGCGGAAGAAGCAGTCTACGGCAACTCCGTCGTCGTGCCCCGGGAGAAGGACGCGGACGGCAAGTGGATCAACCACGTGGACGTCACCGTGAAGACCCGCTTCACCTCCGACTTTGCCACCATTTCTTTCATGACCGCCACCACCAGCACCAACTACAATGACGCCAGCATCGTCAAGCGGTCCGAGAAGGTTCCCATGCCCATCGGCGAAACCAGCACTGTCTACCAGATTCCCGATGTGACCCACGAGGAATATACCATCCAGTCCACCAATCCCGACTACACCTTCGTGGGCTGGAGCGAGAAGAAGCCCAGCAGACAGCAGGACTATTATAATGATACTGTCTCCGCGACTCGTCCCATCGTCACCTCTCTGACGGTTCAGAATCAGCAGCGCTACGTTCTCTACCCCGTGTTCATGAAGGCTAACTGGCTGATCTTCAAGACCGGCCCGGTCGGCTCCGGCGCGGAGTACGTGGCCCCCGTGTTTATCCTGAAGGGAAATACCGCGGCGGATAAGATTCCCGAGGATCCCAAGTGGCGCGGCTACAAGTTCCTGTACTGGACCACCGAGCCCACCTTTGACGAAGAGACCGGCGAGCTGATCCAGTTCGAGGCGGGACATGAGCCTGCCCGGTTCAACTTCAACACGCCTATCAACGCCAGGACGACCCTCTATGCCTACTGGGAGTCCGGTTACTCCACCTATACGGTCATTACCTGGATCCAGAGCGTCAACGACAACAAGAATGCCGCTCCTCAGGATCGGTCCTACGAGTTCCAGGATCAGGTGACCCGAGACGCCAAGGTGGGCGAGATCGTCAACCTGACCGACGCGGACAAGAGCCTTGTTCTCACCGGCTTCCATCACAAGACCGAGCAGAATGTTGCCGGCGACGTGCACGTGGATACGGTGAACGCCTCTGTGGCCTCCAGCGGCGCCACGGTGCTGAACGTCTACTACGACCGTGACCTCATGACCATGCAGTTCTACGACAAAGGAGACCTGTCTGTTCCTGCCGGCGGCTACAACGACGCGGTTTGGACCAGCGGCAGCCGCTATGTCAAGAACTACACCGGCCTTTACGGCCAGTCCCTCCAGCAAAACGGCTACGTCTGGCCTGCCGGAACATGGTCCTACTTCCAGAATCCCAACAACAACAGCGACGTCTCCGGCATGAGTTATCTGGGCCAGTTTGTCTTCCCGAACCCAGAGATCGGCACCTACTTCCGCGCCTATAAGACCGGTGACACTGAGGCAGCCAGGATCGAGTTCTTCCTGCAGAATCCGGACGGATCTTATCCCACCACCCGCTCCGACTACGGCTCTGTCGGCAACGCCGGTACCTTCAACTTCACCGACAAGTACGACGGCTTTATGGTTACCCAGTATCGCCGCTACTATGAGAAGAACGGCACCAGATACTATGTGGACGCCGCAGGAAACCAGGTTAACAATGCCAACGACGCTTGGGAGAATGTGTCCGTCGGCGGCAGTACGCCGTTGAGTGCCGCTATCTATACAGGCAATAACGGTGACGTCGCCTGGGCCTACGAAGGCGGCGGCGAGACGGTGTTCTACACCGGCACGAGATATAAAGGCAGCACAAATGGCGGCTGGGGCGCTCAGGGTTATTATATCTACCGTTATAATGGTAACGGATCCTTCTCCGCAACAGGCGGTAGATTGTACAATCCTTATCAGGCGACCGACAATAACGGCACGCAGTATGCGATTTTCGTTTTTAACAACAACTATGGATTCGTGCAGTTGGTCAAGAAGACCAAGTACAGGAACCAAAACCTGAATCTGGAGATCCGTTACGCCCGTAGGAATTACAACATTTCCTACTTTGACTCCATGGACGGCCAGGCGCTGACCACCCTTCTGCTGGACGGCTCCACCGTTCAGAGAAAGAACGGCGTACTCTACGGCGGTGACATTGGCAACTTCTATCCTGACCCCGAATTTGAGCCCATGGCCAAGGAGCCCGGCTGGGCTTTTAACAACCGCTGGTATTCCGATCAGGGCCAGACCACCCAGATCTTCTTCCACGAGCTCACCGAGGAAGATCAGGCCAAGCTCTGGTACTACATCGACACCTCCGGCGAAAAGATTTACATCGACAGACCCGCTTCTGAGGAAGAACTGACCATGAACCTGGAGGACGACGGCCGCTACTATGACCGGGATAAGGCTGAGGTCATCAAGCAGATGCCCAACCGGAACCTGGCCCTCTATGCCGGCTTCAACCATACCTGGTACTGGGTCAAGATCGATCCCAACGGCGGCTATCTGAACGGCAACAATCCTGCCGACAGCACCAACTCCACCTATTTCTGGGCCCAGTACGGTACGAAGATCGTGGAGTATCCCACCTACAGAACCTTTGTCAGGGATGACAACGGTACCTACTACTACCATTACGACGAGTTCAACACCGAGGATCCCAATGGTGAGCAGCCCAGAAGCCGCAAGGCTTACTATACCACCAACGCCTCCGAAAGCACCGATGGCGGCCTGCGCTATCGTCCGGCCAATGAGGAGGAAGACGAGGGCTTCGAGTTTGCCGGCTGGTATCTGGTGGATGAGAACAACACCACTGGCAAAAAGTATCAGAGATTCAACTTTGAAGAGTCCTTCGTAAAGGAGAACATGATCCTGCGTGCCATGTGGAAGCAGAGAGGCGCATACCGCGTCTACTACAGCATGGCCAAGGCCGTCGACCCCAGCGGCAACCCCATCTCCGGCCTGACCCTGTCTGGCACCGCTCCCGTGGACGATTTCCTCTACGCCAACGACTCCACCATTCTGGTGCTTGCCGGTGACGCGCTTGATCCCATCAACGCCCAAGCCGCGGATAACACCGAGTACGACTTCCTCGGCTGGTACTTCAACAACGGCGTGTATGCCGCCGGTGAAGTCTTTGAGGCGAACCCCTACCTGGCCGAGCGTTACCCTGGCCCTGATACCCCCGCAAACGCTCCTTATGACACTTTCATCCTTTATCCCGTCTTCCAGACGGCAGGCGACGGCAGCGGTGACACGAGTCACACCATGCTGGTTCTGGACTCCAACGGCGGCTATGCCACCGAAGGCTATGTACTTCCCGAGGAAGCCGCGTTCAACGGCGACAAGACCCAGGTTTACTTCCTCCAGAACGACATCCCCCTGAACATGGACGTGGAGCTGCCCGTGCAGCTTCCTGCCGATCAGGGCAGCAAGAACGTGTTCTCCAAGGATAAGGCAGAGTTCCTGGGCTGGGCCTTCAACCGCGACGCCAAGACGCCCGCTTTTGTGGCCAGCCAGATCGTCGGTGTCGATAACGATCAGGGCGGCGGCTTCAACGGCCAGAACGGCAACATCCTCTATGCGGTCTGGCGCCGCACTGAGGTTACGGTTCGTGTGCGTCTGATTGATGAGAAGAGTTCTGCGCCGATTGCAGGCGGAAGCTTCACTCTGACTGACAGCGCCAATGCTGAGGTCGAGGGCACCGAAGGCGGCATTACCTCCGGCAGCGACGGCTACCTGATAAAGGGCACCGTTCGTGACTTCAATATCAAGACCCCCACCATCCCCAACACCACCACTTCTTTCGCGCTCACTGAGATCGAGACCGCTTCCGGCTATATCCCCCTGGAGGCGCCTGTGGCCATTACCGTTGACTTTGACGGCACCATCAAGTACCGTCTGGAGGACGGCACCGAGGCCGAAGCGACCCGCGTTGACGGCGACTGCTTCCTCATTGTCGTGAAGGAGCGTCTGGCACTTTGTAAGGTCGTGAATGGCGAGAACGAGAAGCTCTTCTCCGCCCTGCGCGAGGCTGTAGAGTACGCCAAGACCATTCCCGGCACTGCTTCCGTCCAGATGTTGACCGACTACGCCATGCCGAATACGGACTTCGTGACGCTGACGGCGGAGGACAACATCCAGCTCACCACCGCCTCCAAGACGGGCAAGAACCCCTATCGCGGTGAGGGCACTGTTGCCACCGTTACTCGCGGCGATTCCGGCATCAGCATGTTCACCGTGGACGGCGGCACGCTGGATCTGACCAACATCATCCTGGACGGCGGCAGCGCCTCCAACAAGACCTGTTACACTGACGGCGGCATTATCTCCGTGAAGAACGGCGGCAGCCTGAAGGTGGAAGTTGATACCGTTTTCCAGAATACGGTTGCCAATTCCAACACAAATGCCGAGAGCAGCGGCGGCGCGATTGCGGCCTCCGGTGCGAACACCAGTGTGGAGATTCTCGGCACGGCCAACAACCCAGTGCAGTTCGAGAACTGCACGGCCAAGCACAACGGCGGCGCCGTCTATATCGGCGGCGGCGCAACGCTGCTGGCAGAGAGCGTCACCTTCGCTGACTGCACTGCGAACGCTATGGGTCATTCCGTAAGCTATGGCGGCGGTGCGATTGCTGTGAGAAACTGCGCCAATGACGCCGGGAACCCGGACGCGATCATCCGCAATGTCACCATTAAGGGCTGTGTTTCCGACGGACTGGGCGGCGGTCTGCTGGTTACCGGGGCGGCTGTGACTGTTTCGGATTCCACCATCGGCAATACCGACAGCACTGCTGGCGGCAATTCCGCCAACCGCGGCGGCGGCTTGAGCGCGACCGATAATGCCTACGTGAAGATCACTGACAGCGGTATTTATGGCAATGATGCCTCTGTCAAGGGCGGCGCTATGTACGTTTATTACGCTGTGGTTGCCATGGGGGACAGCTCCGTTGTCGGTAATACCTCCGAGGTCGGCGCCGGCATCTACGTCACGGAAGGGGCAAAGCTGCAGCTTTCCGGCGCGCCTGACTTTGGCGGCCCCGGCGTCCTGCAGGATGGCAGCCTGAGCAACGCTTCCGGCAACTTTGCCTACGGTACCCTTTCCGGCCAGACCAACGGTCTTGCGGATTACGCCAAGCCCCGTCAGGACATTTACCTGGCTGAGACTGCCGTTGCTCCCGCCTCCCTGGAGATCATGGGCAACCTCAACGCGGATCTCGGCTCCATCTGGGTCTGGGCCGAGCATGAGCTCCATTACCAGATGGTGAAGCCTTTCGCGGTGATCAACAGCGACGAGGAAATCACCAAAGATACGATGGAGGCGTTCCGCAACGCCCGTGAAGACAGCCTTACCTCCTGCAGAGGCGGTTATCTCACCGGTCAGACCGGTTCCAATCCCGCATGGATTTACTGGACCGGCGGCGTGGACGTTGGTTTCATGAAGGTTGACGGCTTCGGCGATCCTCTGGCTGGCGCGCAGTTTACCCTTTACAGTGATCTGGCCTGCACTGATGAAGTCGAACGCGGCCTGGGTGTGTCGGACAACGACGGTATTGCGGGCTTCTCGCTGATTTCTGCCGGTATCTACTACATGAAGGAGACCAAGTCGCCGAACGGATATAAGGATAACGAGAACAAGTACATTGTCCTGATCGGCGATTCCAACCTGGTAGCTCCCGATGTTCGAGAGGGTGTCTGGGCGACTGCGCTTGCCGGTATTACGCAGGCGGACATCGACGCTCAGGTCGAGGCTTACAAGGAAAATGAGAAGATCGGCATGGGCGGTTACGCAATCTTTGCGCTCGACGAGAACAACGTGGCCGTCACGACGCCTGATATCGCGGCCAAGGGCGTGGTGAATATTTCCACCTCTAAGCGTCTCGTGATTTTCAGCAAGATCGATACGGTTCTGAAGCCCTTGAAGGGCGCCAAGTTCATCCTCCGCAGCTATGACGGAGCGGAATTCGAGATTGACGGCGAATCCTTTGAGTCCGATGAGTCCGGCATCTTCTTCGTCGGTGAGCTGCCTGTGGGCACCTACTACCTGGAGGAGACGAATGTTCCTGAGGATTACAAGAGACCGACTCACTTCTTCGTGTTCCAGGTGACCGAGGATGGCGTGAAGGGCCTCAAGCGGAACGAGGGCGGCGCGGATACCTTTGAGATCACGAATACGCTGATTGAGCCTGCAAGCGATGAGTACCTCATCCCCTAAAGCATTGACAAGAACAATTCATAGTGAGCCCGGGAGGGAGCGAGTAAGCATGAAAAGAAAAATAAATAGTGTTTTGCGCTCCCAAACGGGCGCATCCATGTCCTTCGCGCTGTTGCTGTTTTTGATCTGTACTGTGGTCGGCAGCCTGGTTATCACAGCCGGTTCCACCGCTGCGGGCCGGGTGAGCAACCTGGCGCAAATGGATCAACGTTATTACAATGTCAGCTCCGCCGCTTATCTGATTGCTTCAGAATTGAACGGGGAATCCGTTAAAATCGAGCAAACAAGAGTCGTCACGGAGATAGTTACTACGGACTATACCGTGACGGAACAGAATTTCGGCGGGATAACCAGAACGGTCGTGACAGAAGGCGCGAAGACTACTTCCAAGTCTGCGAAATACGACACCATCGTAAATGATAACGACGATATGGAAGCTGTGCTGACGCTGGATGTCTATCCGACCGTCGGAAATCTTGGCTCGGATTTGGATTGGAACATGAGTTTTCTGACTGCTCGTGCTGTGCAGCTGCTCTTTGGCAGCTCCTGTAACACGGATGACGCCATAGAGGCTTCCATGAAGAACGGCAATGCGCACAGCGGCGCGCTTCAGATGACGCATGCTTCCGTGGCCATCGACAACGCCGACGATTTGAAGATTCGATGTGATTACTCGGTCAGAAGTGATGGTACCCTGGTTATGACCTTGAAGAACGCCGTTGGTGAGCCCTATTCGATGCGTATCATCTTCAAGCCTTCTATTGTTGAGAGTGAAAGAGAAAGCTCAAGTGACAGTGTCAGCCGTGAGTACACTGCCGACGGCTACAAAGAGACAGTAACCACCGTTACCACCTTGGTGAAAAGCTCTGAGATTACTTGGACCCTCGGTGGCTTTGAGAAAGTGGTATCCTAAAAGGAGGGACTGAAATGAGAAAGAAGATCAGATCTCGCCTGAAAAGCAACCGGGGCGAAAGTCTTGGGGAAGTGCTGATTGCCGTGATGATTTCGGCGCTTGGACTTGTTCTTCTGGCCTCGATGATTAACGGCGCGAAGGAAGCCGTCATCCGCAGCAAAGAAACGGTGTCAACCTATATGACCGCAAATAACCGTCTCGTAGAAAATACCGAGGGATCTTCCGGCAGCGGTTCAGTCGGATTTGCTTCTATCGAAGACATTGGCACTACTGCGACCCGGCTTACTGATTCCTCTCCGGAAACGATTTCCGTTCTGTACTACATCAATGATACGTTCCACAGTTATGCGGTCACGTCGTACAAGAGGGATAGTGAGCCATGATAAAAAAGATAGCTGGAAAGAACAATCGTAGGGGCGCGTCCCTTGCGGAAACGCTGGTTGTCATCATGATTATGTTGATGGTGGCCGGTGTAATGGCAGCCGGAATCCCTGCTGCTGCGGAAGTTCTGGCCAAAACCTCGGACGCCTCTCATTCACAGGTTCTGTTATCAACCTCCATGACGGCTCTGCGGGATGAGCTTTCCATGGCCAAGGATGTCAAGCGCGACGAACACGACGAACAGAAGATTACCTACACGGACGCTTTTGGCGCCAAGTGCGTGCTGACTGTATCGGACGGCGAAGGAATCCATCTGAAAAAGGTTGCGTTGCCGGATGGAACGGCTGGCACCGAAAGGACCACCTATGAGGGCCTTCTGGTTTCCAAGGAGGCATCGACAGAAGGGCTGTACTCCACGTTTACGAAAGCGGTTCTGGAGGACGGTATCGTGAAATTTGAAGGTCTGAGAGTCTGCAAGAAGAAAAACGGAGACGGAGAGCAAGTGACCGCTGATTTGGGAGATGTGGCCTTTGAAGTAAGGGTCATTGGAAATATTGGCTGAAACTGCGATAGGTGATGATTATGCGGAAATTTAAATCAAAAAAAGGTTTCACATTGGCAGAGGTGCTGTTGGTTGTGGGCATTCTCGCGATTCTGGCAACCGTCGTTATTTTGAGCGTTGTAGATTATCTGCGTTCTACAACAAAGCTTGAATATGACGGCTACGCAAAGTCTATTTTTGTGGCAGCACAGAACCACCTGACCATGGCCGAGCACGAAGGCTTCCTTGGCAGAACCAACTTCGGTGATGAGGAAGGAGCGGGAACGGGTGTGTACCGGCTTGTCGTGGAGAATGGCGTATGCCAGAACGGAGATGATTCTGTTTGGGATCTGATCCTGCCGCCTGGCTCTGTGGACGAGACGGTTCGTTCCGGATCCTACGTCATTCGCTATCAGAAGTCACCTGCTCAGATTCTCGATGTGTTCTACTGGTCGGATAACGGTCGCTATGCGTATTCCTACACGAACGGCGACTATTATGCCCTTCTTGACATCGCCGGGCAAGAAGACAAACGCGAGCAGCTTCGTGACTTTGATGGATCTGTCATTGGCTACTATGGTGGCACAGAGGCCGGTGATGCCCGCGGCGCAAAGCTCAACGCTCCGCAGATTCAGTTGGTCAATGCGGAAAAGCTTTATGTTCTCGTGAATAATCCCAATCCTGATGAGGATTATGCAAAGCTTAAGTTGGTGATTCACGGTGAGACCAGCAATAAAAGCAAGGAGATTGACCTCGTCAAGACGGACTCCACCTACTGGGACACTGGATCCAACCAGTTCCGGATTGTTCTGGATGATATCACGGAGAATGGAAAGCACTTTGCCCAGCAGTTTAGTGACGCTGGTCTGATTGCCGGCGAAGACATCAAGGTCTATGCTGTGGCGTATAACGACCAGGTGTATACCAACGTGGCCTTTAGCTCTGAGCAGGTGACCAACAGCCTGTTTGGAGAATGTGAGATTGGCGCGGACAATACCCTCGAGACCCTTGGCGTTGCTAATATTCGACATCTGGAGAATTTGGACATCCAAATTTCTGAATTCGATACTGAGCGACTTGGAACCGGTTTTACCGCGGCTCAGACCTCCGATTTGAGCTGGAAGAATTTCGTAAATGCCATCGATCCGGAGGACCCGGAAAACGTTGTGGTGTATGATAAGATTGGAGAACATAAAAGCGCTGAGCCAGGCTGCTACGAGCCCATCAATCCCAATTACAACCTGCGTTATGACGGGCAGAATCACACCATCGCTGATCTGAAGATAAACGCACGCGGCTATGCCGGTCTATTCGGCAGACCCACCGGGCAGATCAACGTCATGAATCTCAAGCTGCAGGACTTTAATGTCACCGGTACCAACGGTGCCGGAACCTTGGCAGGCTATATGAAAGATAGTCAGGTTCGCAATGTGCTGGTTTGCCAGAGCAGCGATTTGGCAGCTAATGTGGGCGTCACCGCGACCTCCGGTTGGGCCGGTGGCCTGATTGGCGAAAGCATTGGCACCAGAGTGAACGCCAGTGCCGCGGCGGTTTACGTGACCAGTGAAGCTGACGGCGCAGGCGGCCTCATCGGTAAAGTGGAAGGCGGCAAGGTGTCCGGCTGTTATTCTGCGGGCTTCACCGTAGGCGCTGCTTATGAAACCGAGGAGGACAGCTATAACGTGACCGCCCCCACCGGAATGGTCGGCGGCCTGGTTGCCAAGGTGGATGGCGCGGATATTTCCTACAGCTACTCCACCTGCTCCGTGTCCGGTGTTACCGCCGGCGGTCTGGTTGGTACCACGAACGAAGACATTTCCTACAGCTATTGTACCGGTCTGGTGAACGGTTCCGGCATGCAAGGCGCCTTTGCCGCCACGCTAAGTACAAATGAAGTGACTGTTTACGAAGGCAACTATTACTTCTCCATTGTGAATGGGGGCATCCCTGCAGTCAGCGACGGCCCCACCGGCGCCAGTGCCTTTGATACGTCTACAGCGTCTTACCGTGCGTTTGTTTCCACCGGTTCTGAGACCAATCCTCGTTCCGACGCCAGCCCTTATGACGACACACTGGTTGCCTACTATCAGGGCAAGTACAACCTGAGAACGGTCAACCAGCTTGGCGATGGCGCGGACAATAAGTACCCCACTGACGAGAACGACTTCGTCAACACTCACTACGGCGACTGGCCTGCACCGGAAATTCTGGTGGTCAACACGCCGGAGGGAACCTAATGAAACATACGACCGGGCTCCGCCGAATTGGCGGAGCCCGGTGTGTTCATTTTGTGGCATTTTTCGGTGAATGTGCCGCTGACCGGTTGCCAGACAGGCGTAAATATGGTATAATTTCGCTGAATCAACCGGAAAGGAAGGATATTCTATGCCTTGTACAACCCTTTTGGTGGGCAAAAATGCCTCCAACGACAGATCCACCATGATCGCCCGGACCGACGACGGCCATTTTGACGAGAAGAAGCTTATCGTTGTCACCCCAAAGCAGCAGAAGCGGCGCTATAAGAGCGTCCTGTCCCATGTGGTTGTGGAGCTGCCGGAGGAGCCCCTCTCCTATACGGCCTGCCCCAGTGTGGACCCCTCCAACGGCGTCTGGGCTGCCACAGGAATCAATGCGGCCGGTGTGGGCATGACTGCCACGGAAACCATCACCTCAAATCCCCGGGTCCTTGCGGCGGATCCTCTGGTCGAGCTGCAAAAGCCAAAATCACGCCGGGAGAAGGAAATCCCCGGCGGCATCGGCGAGGAAGATATCCTGGTCCTGGTTCTGCCTTTTATCCGTTCCGCCCGGGAGGGCGTGCTGCGCTTGGGACAGCTGCTGGAGCAGTATGGGACCTATGAATCCAACGGCGTTGCATTTAACGACGATAAGGAAATCTGGTGGCTGGAGACTATTGGCGGCCATCACTGGATGGCAAAGCGGGTGCCGGACGACGTGGTTGTGGTGATGCCCAACCAGTTTGGCATGGACAGCTTTGACCTGAATGACGCCTTCGGCCCGAAGAAGGACCACCTCTGCTCCGCGGATCTGCGGGAATTTATTGCGGAGAACTATCTGGATCTGAACCAGAACGGCGTTTTCAATCCCAGAAACATTTTCGGCTCCCATACGGACCAGGATCACGTCTATAACACCCCGCGGGCCTGGTTTATGGGGCGGTGTCTGGCCCCCCGGAGCTTTCGCTGGGACGGACCTGGCGCGGACTTCACACCGGAAAGCGACGACATTCCCTGGTCCTTTGTGCCGGAACGGAAGCTGGCTGTGGAGGACGTGAAATACCTGCTTTCCTCCAATTATCAAGGGACCCCGTACAATCCCTATCTCAATCATGACACCGGCCTGCGGGGCAAGTATCGCTCCATCGGCATCAACCGCACCGGCGTTACCTCCGTCTGCCAGATCCGTCCGGATTACCCCGTGGAGCTTCGGGGCGTGGAGTGGATCTGCTTCGGCTCCACCACCTTCGATGCCCTGCTGCCGGTCTATACCAACGTCAGCAAAATGCCGGCTTATCTGGCGAACGTATCCATGGATTGCTCCACGGAGAACTTCTACTGGGCCAGCCGTCTGATCGGCGCCCTGGCGGACCACAGCTACAACCAGTGTGCCCAGCACATTGACCGCTACCAGGCGGCAGTGATGACAAAGGGCCTTCAACTGCTGCGGGAGTACGACAGGAAGATGCTGGATTCCGGGGATTATTCTCTCGCTGCCGAGGCTAATGAAAAGCTGGCGAAAATGGCGAAGGAGCAATCTGTCCAGACCTTGAACAAGGTGCTTCTGGCATCCTCCGAGACCATGAAAAACGGTTACAATCGGTCAGACAACTGATGATCGAGCATCTGGAACAGAGCCCCGGGCTTCGGCCTGGGGCTCTGTTCTTGCGGCAACTGGGAGACAATAAAAAAGTATCTCAAAAGCTTGATTTTATGGGAAAAATGTGGTATAATATGGGTGACAATTCAGGAAAACGGATTTTCTAAGATACAAAAGCGGGGGACGGCTTTCCTGATGCGTCTGTCACAAAAGCGGATCCGCACCGACGGATTCCGGCGGGGAGACCCGGGCGGCGGTGAGAATCCGTGTGACGAGCTGGGGGAAAACAGAGAAGAATCCAAAGGAGGAGTTCTATGAACCTGATTGATATTCTCTTTTCGCGGGCCCTGATGGAGCCGTTTCTTGTTGACTGGATTCAAAAGATGACGGAGGAGAAGGCAGACGCCGCGTCTGTGCCAGCCTCCGCAGACCTGAATGCGGCAGGGCTGGCTGCGTTTCGGAACAGCGGGGGGGCGCAGCTGTTTACCCTGCAGCTGCCGCTGTACACTGGAGGTGTCGAGTAATGGCCGGGGTTAGCCTGATCTACAAGGGTCAAATTATTGCGGAGCTGGACAGCACCGGGAAACTCTCGCTGAAAACCGCTGGAAAATACTGCGAGGCGGACATCGGACTGTCCTACGTCAGCCAATATCCCAGAGCGGATCAGTCCGCAGTTTACAACATCGGAGCCTTTTTCAGCCAGTTTGCGCCCACCGCGGCGGCAGTGGAAATCACGGAGTAAGAGGAGGAACCCATGCTTACAAAAAATTATGAAAACATTTTGGCGTCGGTGTTGGAATCCAGCACAATGACCTACGGCCATTTGCCTGTTATTGCCGTAAACGGATGCGTCAGGTTTTTGTGCGGCAATTTCACTGATTTCCCGTACACCCGTGCGGCAGCTGCTACTACGAACGCTGCTGCGGCGGGGATCTCCATCGGCACGGGCGGGACCCCGGCTACCGTGAATGATTTTAATCTGGAAAGCACAATTTCCAGCGGGGTCAGTCTTTCGGTCAGCACCACGGAGGCGGGCTGCGAGCCGCCTGGCGCACCGTTTCTTGCCTATTCCGTCACCATCACCAACACCGGCAGCGAAGCAATCACCATCCGGGAGATCGGCTACAAGCAGAACATTAAGGGTGCGCCTTACCCCGGTGGAACCACCAATAACAGCACGGTCTGCCTGCTGGACCGAACCGTGTTGGACACGCCTGTGACTATCCAGCCCGGAGATGCCGGGGTCATCCGTTACACGCTGAAGGTCGCCCCTGTGGCCAGGAGCAAGGCGGGAGTGAATCTTGTTTCCTTCACCTGGGGCTCCGACGCAGATGTGGCGGCCATGATCGACGCAGCCCGAAATGGGGATATTGACCTGCAGGCGGACGGCGGCTGGCGGGTAGGCGACGTTCGCACCATTCACTTGGACGCCTTTACGGGCGGAAACAATGTGTCTCACGCGGCCCAGGATTTGGAAATTGTCATTTCGGAATTTGGTGACTACAATTCCTGCGGCAGCCTGTTCCAGTTCGATTTCGCGGAATGCGTTACCGGCGAGCAGCGCATGGCTGCCACCGCCACGAACACGGGTGGCTATGGTGTTACGGAGATGTATACTACCACCCTGCCCGCAATGGCGGAAGCGTTGCCGTCCTGGCTGAAAACCAGGCTGAGGACTTTTTCCGTGCTCACCGGCGAGGGAGATCAGTCCACTGAGATCGAAGCGGTCCAGAATAATAAGCTTGCCCTGCGGTCCGAGGTGGAGGTCTTCGGGGTGAATGCCCACTCCGTTCCCGGGGAGGGGAGCTGGATCACGTTCTATCGGTTCTCTGAGGATGTTCGGAAAAAGGGAACCGAGCGCTCAATCGGCCTTTCCTCCTCCGGAAAGAACTGGTGGCTGCGCGGCCCCGACCCCGCCTCCGGTGTCAAGTTTTGCAATGTTGGCGGGACTTTGTCACCCCCGAATACTTCCACCATTGCCAACGCGTTGATGTTCCTTGCGCCCTTTGGCTGCGTATAATGGAAGGGGCGACCGGAAAGGACGGTGAGAGTAATGGGAAGAATCTATCGGGATGATGTGCTTCGAATTGCAGAGCACGAGCTTGGGTATCGGGAAAAGGGCACCGACAAAGACCTGGACAGCAAGACTGCCAATGCCGGTACGGGCAACTGGACCAAGTATGCCCGGGACCTTTGGGAAGCGGATCCCCACTTCTACCAGGGGCCGAAAAACGGCTACGATTGGTGCGCGCTCTTCGTGGATTGGTGTCTCTATATGGCCTCCGGCATGGATTCCCAGCGGGCGCAGGATGCTCTGTATTATACGGGGCCCTACGGGGCCGGCTGCGGTATGTCGGTGCGGTACTACAAGGCCGCCGGCGCATGGCATACCACCCCGGAGCCGGGAGATCAGATCTTTTTCGGCACCGATTCCAACGTCCGGCATACCGGCTTGGTGGAGAAGGTAGAGAACGGCCGGGTCTACACCATTGAGGGCAACAGCAACAACATGGTCCGGCGCAGGAGCTACCCGCTGAATGACAGCTCCATCCTGGGCTACGGAAGACCCGCCTATGACGGGAACAGAAAGCCGGAAACCATGCCCTTTACAGATGTGCCGAAAAACGCATGGTACTACGACGCCGTGCGCTGGGCTTGGGAAAACGGCATCACAAGCGGAACAAGCCCTACGAAATTTCGCCCTGACAGAGCCTGCACCCGGGCGGAAGCGGTGACTATGCTGTATCGAATGAGTCAGAATCTGTAGCCTTTCGCAATGCGAATGATTTGCATGCAAATTTGCAAATCATTCGCATTTTTTATTGACAAATGCGGGGAGTCGTGGTATAGTGTGCAGGTACGAAATTGCGAACGATTCGCAGATCGGAGGGCCTTCCCATGCAAGTCTATATGACAGAGCCCAGAAAGCGGCTGCTTACCTACCTCCACAATCATGCGGACGAGACCCTGACCGCGGGGCAGATTTCCCAGGACCTGCCGGAAATCAGCGTTAGCGCCGTCTACCGCAACCTCTCCGCTCTGGAGCAGGACGGCTCGGTGCGGAAGGTAGTCAAGTCCGGCAGCCGGGAGGTCTTCTATCAGTACATGAAGGCGGAGGAATGCAAGGATCACCTGCATCTGAGCTGTAAGAAGTGCGGCAAGACCTTCCACATGGACGAGGCTGAGACGGAGGCCCTGCTGGGCTCCATTGCCAAGCTGGACGGCTTTGCGGTGGACCGCAGCGACACGGTGCTCTACGGCGTCTGCGAGAACTGCCAGCGGGAGAAATAAGAGATCTATGCTGCGAAACAAAAAGACGATTGCCGCCGTGCTGGCGGTGCTCCTGCTGCTTGGTCTGTGCCTGCTGGTGTCTGGCCAATTGCACGAAAGTCGGCACCATGATGACGATTGCCCATTCTGCGCGCTGGCACGGACTTGGCGGGCGGAAAAGTGCGGCTTTGCAGTTGCGGTGATAACTGCGGTTGGCGCAGTTTTGTGCCGTCTTTGCAGGCGTTTCCATTATGCCGTTTTCCGCAGACGGGATACGCTGGCGGCGCAAAAGGTCCTGATGCTGTCTTGAAAGGGCGGCGCGGCGGCATTTTTGCGCGCCGCTGATCGCGCCACAGTCCGGACAAAACAATAATCAGAAGCGGAAAGGATCTTCAATAATCAAATGAAACATAAAAGATTGATACTGGCGCTCTGCGCCGTTTTGCTGCTGGCGATTTTCGCCGGCTGTTCCAATGAGGGCGGCACAGCCGCCACCACAGCCACCCGACCCGACATGACCGGGAAGTCCATTTCCGTGGTGGCTACCATCTTCCCGGCCTACGATTGGACCCGTCAGATCATCGGCGATCAGCGTGATCGCGTGGCTCCGACCCTTTTGCTGGATAAGGGCGCTGACCTGCACAACTACCAGCCTACGGTGGAGGACATCTACAAAATATCCACCTGTGACCTCTTCATCTACGTGGGCGGCGAGTCCGACAAGTGGGTTCCGGACGCCCTGGCCCAGGCCACAAATCCCAACATGAAGGTCCTCTGCCTGATGGACCTGCTGGGCAGCGCCGCCCGGGAGGAGGAAACCCTGGAGGGCATGGAAGAGCACGACCACGATCATCACGATCACGAGGGTGAGGACCACGACCACGAGGACGAGGATCACGACCACGAGGACGAGGATCACGACCATGAGGAGCCGGAATATGATGAGCATATCTGGCTGTCCCTGCGGAACGCCGGCATCCTCTGCGGGAAGATCGAGGCCGCCTTGGCGGAGGTCGATCCCCAGGGCAAAGACAGTTATATGAAAAACTGCAGGGCCTATACGGAAAAGCTGACGGCACTGGACAAGGCCTACGCCGAAACGGTGGAAGCCGCAACCCGGAAAACCCTGCTCTTTGCCGACCGGTTCCCCTTCCTGTACATGGCGAAGGACTACGACTTGCAGTGCTGGGCTGCCTTTTCTGGCTGCTCTGCGGAATCTGAGGCATCCTTTGAGACGGTCAATTTCCTGGTGAACAAGGTGGACGAGTTGGAATTGCCCTGCGTCATGAAGATTGAGGGCTCCAACACACGCCTGGCGGAGACCGTTGTTTCCAACTCCAAGGCCAAGAACGCGAAGATTTTGGAGTTGAATTCTATCCAGTCCGTGACGGCCCAGGGCGTTGCCGACGGGATCACGTATTACGGCATTATGGAAAAGAACCTGGAGGTTCTCAAGGAAGCGCTCAACTGAAAATCACATGATTCTGAGGTGTTCGTATGGCCCTGCTCGCTTGCAATGATCTCTCCCTCGGCTACGAGGGGAAACCAATCCTGGAGCACATTGATTTTGAAGTAAACACAGGGGACTATCTCTGCATTGTGGGCGAGAACGGCTCCGGCAAGTCCACCCTGATGAAGACCATCCTGGGGCTGATCCACCCGCTGAAGGGGAAGGTGCAGACCGGTGACGGTCTGCGGCAGAACGAGATCGGCTACCTGCCCCAGCAGACGGTGGTTCAGCGGGACTTCCCGGCCAGCGTCTATGAGATTGTGCTCTCCGGCTGTCAGGGGCGGCAGGGCTTCCGGCCCTTCTATTCCAAGGCGGACAAGAACTTGGCCTGGGAGAACATCCGCCGCATGGAGATTGAAAAGCTGGCCAAGCGCTGCTACCGGGAGCTCTCCGGAGGTCAGCAGCAGCGGGTTCTGCTGGCAAGAGCCCTCTGCGCCACCCGCAAGCTCCTCCTGCTGGATGAGCCCGTGGCGGGCCTGGACCCCAAGGTTACCGCGGAGATGTACCAGTTGATTGCCGACCTGAATCGGAAGGACGGGATCACCGTGGTGATGATCTCCCACGATTTGGAAGCCGCGCTGCGGTACGCGACCCACATACTGCACATCGGGGCCAGGATTTTTTGCGGCCGGGTGGAGGACTACCTGAAAAGCGAGACCGGCGTGCGTTATTTGGAGCGGGGAGGAATGAATCCATGACGCTTTGGGATTATTTGGAGCTTCCCTATGTGCAAAACGCCCTGCTGGTGGGCGTCCTGGTGGCCCTCTGTGCCTCCTTGCTGGGGGTGACCCTGGTGTTGCGGCGCTTCTCCTTCATCGGCGACGGACTGAGCCATGTGGCCTTCGGGGCTATGACGATTGCCGCCGTGGTGGGCCTGACCAACGACATGCTTCTGGTAATGCCTGTGACCATTGTTTGTGCGGTTCTTCTACTGGCGGCGGGGTCCAACGCCAAAATCAAGGGCGATGCCTCTGTGGCCATGATTTCCGTGGGAGCCTTGGCTGTGGGCTATCTTCTGATGAATCGTTTCCCGCCCAACGGAAAGGCCAATATCTCCGGCGACGTCTGTACCACGCTTTTCGGCGGCACCTCCATTTTGACGCTGAAGCCTCTGGAGGTTTGGATGTCCATTGGCCTGTCCGTGGTCGTGGTGGCATTTTTCGTCTTGTTCTACCACAAAATTTTCGCGGTCACCTTCGATGAGAACTTCGCCGCCGCCACCGGCGCGAAGACCCGGCTCTACAACCTGCTGATCGCCGTCGTCATCGCCGTGGTGATCGTCCTGGCCATGAAGCTGGTGGGCTCCCTGTTGATTTCCGCCCTGGTGGTCTTCCCGGCCCTGTCCGCCATGCGCGTGTTCAAAAGCTTCCGGGGGGTCTCTATCTGCGCGGCATGCATTTCCGTGCTCTGCGCCGCGGCGGGAATCCTGATTGCCGCCGACAGAGGCACCCCCGTGGGTTCCACCATCGTGGTGGCGGACATTGTGGTGTTTGGACTCTTTTCGCTGATTGGCTTTGTCAAAAGCCGTTGAATGAAGGAGGATATCCATGAAAAAACTGGTTTTGATGCTTCTCAGCCTTTCCCTTTTGCTCTCTCTTGTCGCCTGTCAGGGCTCAGAAACCGCTTCCGACAGCGGCCAAAGCCCCACCCAAAGCGGCAACACTGCCGCGAACGCCAGCAACACCCCCGCTGTGGCGGACACCATGCCGACTGTGCTGAACCAGACGGAGTATATCCTGTATCAAAATATTTTCTTCAACGATATGGCGGACGACTATGTGGGCAAGACCGTTACCAAGGAAGGCACCCTGGCCCGCGTTCACGATGCGTTCAACAATCGAACCCGCTACTACGTCTGGGGCTATATGGACGCTACCAAGTGCTGCGACTGGCAGTGGGAATTTGTCCCCCAGGACCCGGACAGCCTGCCCGCCAGCGGCAGTCTGGTCAAAATGACCGGCACCCTGACCCGGGACGCCGCCGCCCTGGACAAGCTCTGGTTCACGGATACCAAGGTGGAGCTGGAGACGGCCTTTACCCCGGAGACCTGCGACGTGGATATGACCACAATGGACGCTACCCTGGAGCGGGTGCAGCTTCTGAACATGCAGTACAAGCCGGATGCCTTTGCGGGCAAGACCCTGCGGCTCTATGGGCGGGTCATGAATCCCACCACGGTCCAGCATCCCTACTACGACAACGCCTGGACCCAGCCCTTTGCCGCCCAGGCGGAGGTTCCCGCCATCGGCACCATGGTGATCCTCACCGGCACCTGGCAGGGAGATACCGTTCAGGCAGAGCGGGTGGAGACCACAAAGAATTATTAACACCGAAACGAAGACAGGCGGCAACTGAAGTTGCCGCCTGTCGATTTATGCCTGCCGGCTATTTCCCCGTGACCCGGGCGGTGGTCACGGCGGATTGGGCCAGAACCAGGGTCCCCGCGGAAACGGAGTGGGTGAGCCATACCGAGCCGCCGATGGTGCAGTCGTCACCGATCCGGGTGTCGCCGCCCAGGATTGTGGCGCCAGCATAGATCACCACCCGGTCACCGATGTCGGGATGGCGTTTGACGCCCTTGACCAGGGCGCCGTCCGGCCCCACCTCAAAGCTCTTGGCGCCGATGGTAACGTGCTGGTAGAGCTTCACGTCCCGGCCGATGGTGGAGGTTTCGCCGATGACTACGCCGGTGCCGTGGTCGATAAAGAAATAATCGCCGATGGTTGCCCCGGGATGGATGTCAATGCCGGTCAGCCGGTGGGCGTATTCCGACATGATCCGGGGCAGCAGGGGAATGCCTGTCTGATAGAGGATGTGGGCCAGCCGATAGGTGGCGATGGCCCGGAAGGCCGGGTAACACAGGAGAATCTCATCCAGGCTGGCTGCCGCCGGGTCACCCCGGTAGGCTGCCTCCAGATCGGTGCCCAACTGCCTGCGGACCTCCGGAAGCCCGCGGAGCAGGGCCTCGGCGGTGGAAGCCGGGTTCCGGGCCTCCACCTGCCGCAGGCAGAGATCCAGCAGGGCGAAGGCCTGCTCCAGCCGCTCCGCGGCGTCGGTGTCCCGTGCCTCAGCGTGACGGGGGAACATGGCGTCGATCAAAAGATCGGTCAGCCGTTCCGCCCGGGCCCGGAGGCCCACGCAATCCCGGCCTGCCGGAACCTGAAACTGTCCCAGGGCCAGGGCTGTCTGCCGGATCAGTTCCCGGCCAGCCTCCCCCGGCGCCCGGGTTTCTTCCTGAAAAGTGGGGGACATACGGTTTCCTCCTTTGATTAATTACCTACTGAAATAGTATGTTATTTGGGTAAAAAAGTGCCGAAAACGACACTTTTCGGGGGCTGTCAGCCGTTGACTACATTCCGTGGCGCGCCATCCTGGAAGCCCCGAATGTTATCTGCTACCAGGGAGATGAGCCGGGCCCGGGTTTCATGAGGCGCCCAGCCCATGTGGGGGGTGAGGAAGGTATTGGGGGCCGAGAGCAGGGGATTGTCGGGGCGAATGGGCTCCACGGTGAAGGCGTCCTGGCCCAGAGCCCGAAGCTTCCCGTTCCGCAGGGCTTCCGCTACGTCCTCCTCCACGATCAGACCGCCCCGGGAGGTATTGATCAGAATGGTTCCGTCCTTCATCTTTGCCAGAGATTCCCGGTTGATGATCCCGGCGCTGTCCGCGTTCATGGGGCAGTGGAGGGAGATGATGTCCGATTCCGTGAAGATTCTTTCCGGGTTGACATAGTGCGTGTGTTCATCCTCCAGCTCCGGGTGGGGATGCCGGGAATAGACCAGCAGCTCAGCACCCATGGCCTTCATGATTCTGCCAAAGGCCTGGCCGATGCCGCCGTAGCCGATGATGCCCACGGTTTTTCCTGCAATCTCGGTGAGGCCCGGAGCGATACGGCAGAAATAGGAGGTATCCTTCCAATCGCCCCGTTTTACCACCTGGCTGTGCAGCCCCACCTGAGTGGTAATCTCCAGCAGCAGGGCGGCGGCCAGCTGAGAGACGGCCCAGGAGGAATAGCCGGGCGCGTTGCAAACCGTAACGCCCAACTCCCGGGCGGCTTCGATGTCGATGTGGTTGAAGCCCGTGGCAAAGAGGGCGATCATTTTCACCGAGGGACAGGCTTCCAGAATCTCCCTGGTAACCACAGGCTTGTCCAGAATGACGATTTCGTTGTCTCCGATGTGAGAGATCATTTCTTCCGGGGCGGTGCCGGGATAGACGGTCAGCTCGCCCAGCGCCCGGAGCGGGTCCCAGCTCAGGTCCCCGGGGTTGGTGCGTTCGCCGTCGAGAATGACAAGTTTCCAGGTCTTCATAGTTAACTCCTTACCAGAACCGCTTGGCGGCCTTGTTGATGAAGATTACGTACCAGATAAACAGCGGAACGAAGAGAAACAGGGCGGCCCCCTCAGAAAACCAGGCAGGGAGAGCGGCCAGCAGACTTGTCATTTCGTTCACCACGAAAAAGACTGACAGCAGCAGGCCCAGCACACCAAAGCCGATCAGCCTGGGGGTCATAAAGCGAATAAAACCCGCCGGGTCCTGACACAGTTCCGGCTTACAGTTGGCGGGATAGATAAACCGGTTGGAGACAAGCTCGTAGGTTCGATTGATCCGAATCGTGGAGATCAGGACGTTGACACTGACCCAGACCAGCATAGCGGACATCAGTAGCACGAGCATGTTGGAGGGACTGAGTTCCAGCATAAAATCACCTGTTTTCCCGAATGTTTGTCAAGTGCCTCTTATTGTAGCAGAAGCTGCGGAAAAATGCAACTGATACATAGATTTAATATCGAAGAACAGTGTGAAAAGGGCTTGTTTTGTGGGAGAAAAGAGGATATAATAAGCCAAAATCATTTGGGAGGCGTGTGATTATGGCAGACATCATCGCGGCAATCTCTACCGGCAGCCAGCCCTGCGCTATCGGAATTCTGCGGCTGTCCGGGGAAGGCTGTGCCGAAACGGCAGGGGCAGTCTTCCGCTGCAAAAACGGGAAGCCCCTCTCCGACGCGCCGGACCGAAAGCTGGTTCTGGGAACCCTGTATGACGTCCAGGGCCGGGAGATCGACCAGGCGCTGGCAGTTTATACCCGAGGGCCCCACAGCTATACCGGAGAGGACACGGTGGAGCTCCAGTGCCACGGTTCTCCCGCTGTACTGACGGCCGGTCTGGAGGCCCTCTACCGGGCGGGCGCTCGGCCCGCCCAGCCGGGAGAGTTTAGCAAACGAGCCTTCCTGAACGGACAAATTGACCTCACCGGCGCCGAGGCAATCATTGATCTCATCGAGGCTCAGACCGTGGATATGGCGGCCAACGCCGCCGCCCAGGTTGGCGGGGCCCTGGACCGGCGCCTGCGCCCCATCTACGAGGGGCTGACAGATATTTGCAGCCACTACCACGCCGTTCTGGACTACCCGGACGAAGAGATACCGGATTTCAAGCTCTCAGATTTTGAGGAACGCATCCGCTCGGACCGGGCCCAGCTGGAATGGCTACGGGCCACCTGCGACCGGGGCCGTATTCTGAAGCAGGGCGTACGGATTGCCTTGGTGGGCAAGCCCAACGCGGGCAAGTCCTCTCTGTTGAACGCCCTGGTGGGCTTTGACCGGACGATTGTTACGGACATTCCCGGTACCACCCGGGACACCGTGGAGGAGGCGGCCCGCTTCGGTCGGGTTCTGGCCCGAATCACCGATACCGCAGGCATTCACCAAACCGAGGACCGGGTGGAGGCCCTGGGGGTGGAGCGCTCCCGGGCTGCCGCGGAGCAGGCGGACCTGGCGATCTTTGTCTGCGACGCCGCCGTCCCCCTGGACGAGGAGGACCGGCAGGCCATGGCAGCCGCCAGAGAGGCCAGGCAGGCGGTTGCCGTGCTGAATAAGACGGACCTGCCCCAGCGGGTCTTCCGGGTTCAACTGCCCTTTGAGCCCATCTTCGCTGTCTCCGCTACCCGGGGGGACGGACTGGATCAGCTCTGCGGCTGGATCGAAAAGACCTTTGGCGCGGATCTGCCCTGCGACGGCACCATCCTGACCAATACCCGGCAGGCGGAGGCCGTGGGCCGGGCCGGAGACGCCCTCAGCCGGGCTCTGGAGGCCATGCAGACCGGGATCACCCCCGATGCCGTGCTGACGGAGCTGGAAGCCGCCCTGGAGGCCCTGGGCGAGCTCACCGGCCGCACCGTCCGGGAGGATATCACGAACCGGATCTTTGAGCGCTTTTGCGTGGGGAAGTAGGGACGGCACTCTGCCGGCCGTTCCCCCGCTCCCACAGAAATGCAAAATGCAAAATTCAGGAGAACTAAATGACAGCATATTTTGACAATTCCGCCACCACCAGGCCCTGCCCGGAGGCGGTGGCGGCCATGACTGAGGCCCTGACGGACTGCTGGGGGAATCCCAGCGCCCTGCATCGGCTGGGGACGGAGGCCCGTCGGCGGGTGGAGGCGGCCCGGCTCTCCGTGGCCCGCGCCCTTGGGGCGGAGCCGGACCGGGTCTTCTTTACCGCCGGCGGCACCGAGGCGGACAACTGGGCCGTCTTTTCTGCCGCCCAAAAGCTGGGCAAGCGTGGGAAGCATATCATCACCACCCAAATCGAGCACCACGCCATTCTCCGCCCCATGCAGGAGCTGGCGGCCCGGGGCTTTGAGGTGACCTATCTGGCCCCGGAGGCGGACGGCACCGTGAGCCTGGAGGCGCTACGGGCGGCCCTGCGGCCGGATACGATCCTGGTTTCCGTGATGATGGTGAACAACGAGGTGGGCTCCGTGATGCCCATTCAGAGCATGGCGAAGCTGACCCACCGGCTGGCCCCCAACGCCATTTTCCACACCGACGCGGTCCAGGGTTTTCTGAAGGTGCCCTTCCGGGCCACCGCCCTGGAGGCGGACATGATTTCCGTCAGCTCCCATAAGATTCACGGACCCAAGGGAGCGGGCGCGCTGTACGTTCGCAAGGGCCTGTCCCTGCCCCCCTATCTCCACGGCGGCGGCCAGGAGAGCGGGCTCCGCTCCGGCACCGAGGCAGTGCCCAATATCCTGGGCTTCGGCGCGGCCTGCGAGGCCGCCCTGCCCACTCTTCGGGAGGACCTGGCCCGGGAGAACGCCCTTAAGGAGCGTATTCGCGCCGGGCTGGCCGCCGTGGACGACGTGATGCTGAACGGAGCCCAGGAGGCTCCCCATATCGTCAGCTTCGCTGTCCCCGGCGTCCGCTCCCAGGGACTCATCAACTGCATGCAAGACCGGGAGGTCTACGTCTCCGCCGGCTCCGCCTGTGCCAAGGGCCACCGGAGCCACGTGCTGGAGGCCATGGGCGTAGCCCCGGCGGTCATTGACGGCTCCGTCCGGGCGTCTCTGAGCCGCTTTACGACGGAAGAGGAGGTTGACGCGCTGCTCGCCGCTGTTCGGGAGGCTGTCAAGAGACTGAAATAAATAATTAATCCGTTTCTTTCGCAACCAAGCGCTCCAGGAAGTTGATTTCCTTAGTGAAGGCCTTCAAGGATAGAGAAAGGAGCAACTGTATGGATGATGCGCGGATTGTAGACTTGTTTCTCGCAAGAGACGAGTCGGCGCTGGCTTATGCCGGGGAGAAATACGGGAAAAGGCTGCTGGCCCTGGCCCGGGGGATCCTGGGGGACGAGGGGGCGGCGGAGGAGTGTGTCAACGACGCCTGGCTGGAAGCCTGGAACCGTATCCCGCCCCATGAGCCGAGGGACTACCTGTTTCCCTTCCTGGCGAAGATCGTCCGGGCCAGAGCTCTCAACTGCGTGAAGGCGCTCTCCGCCGAAAAGCGCAGCGCGGAGCTGGTGGCCCTCACCGACGAGCTGGCGGAACTGCTCCGCTCCGATCAGGACACGGAAGCTGTTGTGGAGGCCCGGGCTCTGAGCGAGACGGTCAGCTGCTGGCTGTGGTCCGTTTCCGAGGAAAAGCGGCAGGTCTTTGTGCGCCGCTACTGGTACGCGGAGCCCCTGCGGCAGATCGCAGCCAGGTTCGGCATGAGCGAGGCCAAGGTCAAGTCTCTGCTTCTGCGCGCCAGACGGGAGCTCGCGAAACAACTGACGAAAGAGGGGTATGACTTGTGAAGGAACTGGATTTTCTGGAAAAAATTAACGACATTGATCCCGCCCTGCTGGACGAAAGGTCTGCGCCTGCCCGGCGCGTCCGCCCGAAGCTGTTGGGACGTCTGGCCGCGGCTGTGGCTGCGGTGATTCTCCTGGGCGGCACGGTTTACGCGGTGGTGAGCCAGATCGAATTGCGAAAAACCGACAAGCCGGAGACGGAAGAACAGGGTATTGAGGCGAAGACGCAGCTTCCCCTGGTGCCTTGGAGCAGCTTTACGGGGGAAATTCAAAGCGCCGGCGAGACCATCGCGCGGCAGTACGCCGAAGACAATTCCCAGCCCGCCTGGTCTTCGATTGCCGTGAATCCGGGGGACTGCACGGTGAAATTTGACAGGATCGATCAGGCCATGGAATACATCGGTCTGTCGGGGCTGAAAACGCCCAGCTTTCCCTTTGAGGACTGTGAATGCAGCGTGACCGCCCACGGCGACGCCGAGGGACGGGTGGAATCCGTGCGTCTCTGGGCGCAGCACATTGTCAAAAATGATATCGGCGCCACGGAGACGGTGACAATTCTGACCGAGAACGCCCCGGAATCGGACTTCGTCTTCGAGGGGGTGTGGACCTATGAGTACCCCCGGGACGTGGAGTTTTTGACCTATAAAACCCCCGGCGGGTTGGAGTGCCGCATCGCTGTGCTGCGGCCCCAGTATGACAGCAAGTATATGAGCTTGGATGGCTATCTTGCTGTGGGCAGCGGCTTTTACGAGCTGAATCTTGGGGCGGTGCCCGTAGAGAAATACGACCAGGCCCTGGAAATGCTCCATCACTGGGCGGACGCGCTGGACTGAATCACATACCGGATGAACAGGAGACCCGCCGCTTCCTCGGAAGCGGCGGGTCTCCTGTTCAGGATGGGGGTTTAAGAATCGTTCTTCCTGCAGACGTGCAGCAGGTGGGAGGAGCAGCCCAACAGCTCCCGCTGCTGGCAGAAGCGCAGATGGTAGGCCGCGTAGGCTTCAAATTCCTCGTCCGACATGGCAAAGTCGGCGCGCCCCTCGGCCAGCTCCAGAATGCCGTCCACGGCGGCTGTTGTCACGTAGGTCACGGGAAGGCCGCGGTACAGCGCCTCGAACTCCGGGACGTCGTAGGCGGTAAAGAGCTGGTCTTGGAAATGGCGGACGCTGAAATTGTCGTCAAAGTTTTCCGCCAGCCCATCCGCCAGATTGCCCCGCAGATAGTTGTCGTAGAGAATGGCGTGAACGGAAAGAAACGCCGTCAGAATGATGCCGCCGGGCTTTGTGACCCGGACGGCCTCCCGGAGAGCGGCGTCCCGCTCTTCCGGGTTGTAGAGGTGGTACATGGGTCCGAAGGACAGGGTCAGGTCAAAGCTGTTGTCGGCAAATCGGCTGAGATCAACGGCGTCCCCCTGCAGGGCGGTCAGATTGTCCAGCCCCGCTCCGTTTTCCCGGAGAATTGTCAGGTTACGTTCCGCCAGCTCCACCGCCGTGACCCGGTGCCCTTCCCGGGCCAGGGCCACGGAGTAACGGCCTGTCCCGGCGCCAATCTCCAAAACCGTCCCGCCGGCGGGCAGATACCGGTGGATAAAGTGCGTCGTGGTGCGGTATTCCAGCTGCCCGTGGCGGCTTCTGGACAACCGTGTGTCTTCCCGGTATCCATCGTAAAAGCAGTTGATCATTTCAGAGCGGTCCATGCGAAATCCTCCTTTTGCGGGCAGCTTGCCCGCGCTACAAAATTTCCCAGACAAATACCGCGGTATCCCGCAGGTCGATGTCCTGGGGCCGGAGGGCGGAGCCGAAGCTGCGCTTGGCTTTCATTGCGCCGTTTGCCGTCTGGGGCATGGTGCAGTCTATGTCCATCACGGTTTCCGAGTGGAAGCTCAGGCGGTTCAGGTCGTAGTCAATTTTTTGCAGTTCCCCCAGGCGGCAGCCGGAGGCGGCGCAGAGGGCCTCTGCCCGGGCCCTGGCATTTTCGGCGGCGGAGCGGAGCAGCTCCGCTTCCAGCTTTTCCGGCTCCCGGAGGGTGAAACGGACCTGGAGCTCCGGCTTGGACTTGCTGGCGGCCACGGCGTTCAGCGCCTCTCCCAGCCGGGCAGCGTCAAAGTCGAAGCGCAGCAGCTGGTCATAGCTGCAATTGTAGCCGGAAAACTCGCTGTGATAGTTGCCCTTGTCGTCGCAGACGCTCTCATATTCCGTGTTGACGTGGAAGCCTGCGGTCTGAAAATCGGCGGCGGGGAAGCCTGCGGCGGCGAGGGCCTCTTCCAGGGTGGAGACCTGCTTGTCGGCGGCCTCCAGCGCCTTGTTATAGTTCTTGTTCTTGGCCCAGATCCGGAAGCTCAGCTCCACGGTGTCTACGGCGGCGGAGGCCCTGCCGACGCCCTTGACGGTAACGGTTTTCACGGTGCATCCCTCCTTGTTTTTCCCCAGTTTATCACCGGATTTCAGAATTGTCAACCACCGGGAAAAATGTACTTCCATCAAGGGGAAAAACATGGTATAATAACACAAAACTGTGGAGGAAAACCCGATGAAAGAAACGCTGCTGGCCGGGCTGGAACGGCTGAAAATCGAATTGCCGGAGGAGCGGACGGAGACCGTTATCCGCTTCGGCCAGGCGGTTTTGGAAAAAAATAAGGTGATGAACCTGACGGCCATTACGGAGCCGGAGCAGGCGGCGGAGCTGCACCTGCTGGACAGCCTGAGTCTGCTGAAGGTTCTGCCTCTGGCGGGGAAGTCCCTGCTGGACGTAGGTACGGGAGCGGGTTTCCCTGGCGTGCCGCTGAAGCTTGCGGAGCCCACAATCCGCCTGACCCTGCTGGACAGCCTCCAGAAGCGGATGCGCTGGCTGGAGGAAGAGGCCCTGCCGACCCTGGGGGTGGAGGCCCGCTTTCTGGCGGGCCGGGCCGAGGACTTTGCCCGGGACCACCGGGAGAAGTTCGACGTGGTGGCCTCCCGGGCCGTGGCCCGGCTGGATCTGCTCTGTGAGCTCTGCCTGCCCTTCGTCCACCGGGGCGGCTATTTCCTGGCCATGAAGGGTGCTTTGGCCCAGGAGGAGCTCCATGAGGCTGCCAACGCCATCCGGCTTCTGGGAGGCTCCTATGAGCGCACAGAGAGCTTCGAGATCGGCGGCGCCACCCACTCCGTCATTGTCATCCATAAGACCGGCAAGACCCCGGAACAGTACCCCCGGAGCTGGGCCCGGATGAAGCAGAAGCCGCTGTGATTGGAATGAAAAAATGAAACTATGAAAAGTATTATGAATTGCTCCTGCGTCGGCCTGTTGGCCCATGTGGACGCGGGCAAGACCACCCTGGCGGAGGCAATTTTATATCGCTGCGGCCAGCTTCGGAGCCTTGGCCGGGTAGACCACGGGGACACAGCCATGGATTACGATCCCCTGGAGCGGGAGCGGGGCATCACCATCTTTGCCTCCCAGGCCCACGTGGAATGGAAGGACTGGGAGCTGACCCTGCTGGATACCCCGGGCCACGTGGATTTCTCCGCCGAGACCGAGCGGATGCTCCAGGTTCTGGACTGCGCCATTCTGGTGATCAGCGGCACCGACGGCGTCCAGGCCCATACCCGGACCCTCTGGAATCTCCTGGGCCACTACCAGATTCCCACGGTGCTCTTTGTCACCAAGATGGACCTGGCCCGGAACAGCCGGGCCGATTTGCTGGATGGGCTTCGCCGGGAGCTGGGGGACGGGGTGGTGGATTTCTCCCCGGACAACGCCGACCGGGACGAGGCCCTGGCCATGTGCGCAGAGGCCGCCATGGAGGAATTTCTCGAAAACGGCTCTATTATCCCGGCCACCCTGGGGGATATGCTGGCGGCCCGGGAATTTTTTCCCTGCTTCTTCGGCTCCGGCCTGAAGTTGGCGGGAATCGACGAATTTTTAGATGCTTTTACCGGCCTGCTGAAGCCCCGGCGCTGGCCGGAGCAGTTCGGCGCACGGGTATTTAAGATTACCCACGACGCCCAGGGCGTCCGCCTCACCCACCTGAAGGTGACCGGCGGGACCCTGCGGGTTCGGGACGGCCTGAGCTATGAAGGCCTGGAAGAAAAGGCCACCCAGCTTCGCCGCTATCAGGGAGGCCGCTTCACCGCTGTGGAGGAGGTTTTTCCGGGGCAGGTCTGCTCTGTGGTGGGCCTGACTGCGGCCCGGAACGGTCAGGGCTTTGGCACCGAGGCCGCCGCGGGCAGCCCGGTTTTGGAGCCGGTGATGCACTATCGGATCGGCCTGCCCGCCGGGACGGATCCCCGGCTGGTGCTGCCCAAGCTGCGGCAGTTGGAGGCCGAGGACCCCATGCTCCGGCTGCGCTGGGACCCCAGGCTTCAGGAACTCTCCGTGGGCCTCATGGGGGAGGTTCAGGCGGAGGTGCTGAAAAGCATGATCCTGGACCGCTTTGACCTGGCCGTGGAGCTGGGCCAGGGCCGTGTTCTCTACAAGGAGACCATCGACCGGACCGTGGAGGGCGTGGGCCACTATGAGCCCCTGCGCCACTACGCGGAGGTCCACCTGCTGCTGGAGCCCCTGCCCCGGGGCAGCGGTCTGGTGTTTGCGACCACCTGCAGTGAGGACAAGCTGGATCGCCACTGGCAGCGGCTGATTTTGACCCACCTGGCGGAAAAGGAACACCTGGGGACGGCCATCGGCGCCCCCATCACGGATATGAAGCTGACCCTGGCCGCGGGCAAGGCCCATTTGAAGCATACCGAGGGCGGCGACTTCCGCCAGGCTACCTATCGGGCGGTGCGCCAGGGTCTGATGCAGATCCCCTCCGTGCTGCTGGAGCCCTGGTATCGCTTCCGGCTGGAGGTGCCCACGGCCCAGATCGGCCGGGCTATTACGGATATCAAGGCCCGCTTCGGCAGCTTCGATACGCCGGAGGACCTGGGGGGCATGAGCCTGCTCCGGGGCCGTGCTCCGGTGGCCGCCATGACAGACTACGCCCGGGAGCTGGCGGCCTATACCCGGGGCCTGGGCAAGCTGGCCTTGGAGGTGGAGGGCTACGAGCTCTGCCACGACCCGGAGGCTGTCCGGGCTGCCCACCCCTATGACCCCGAGGGAGACCTGGATAATACCCCGGATTCCGTCTTCTGCGCCCACGGCGGCGGCTTCACAGTGAAGTGGGACAAGGTTTTTGCCAATATGCACCTGGAGAGCGTGCTGGCCCCCAAGCGGGAAGCCGCGACGCCGTCCCAACGCCGGTTTTCCATCAGTGAAAAGGAGCTCCAGGCCATCCTGGAGCGGGAGTTCGGCTCCATCAAGCGGCCCCAGTATTCGGCCTCGGTGTGGAAGGGGACTTCTCCGGAAGCGGTGCGTACAACGGACACTCCCTCATCCGTCACCAGTGCGCGCACTGGTGACAGCTTCTCCCCAAGGGGAAGGCCGGAGGGGGAAAAGCCTGTGCTGATCGTGGACGGCTTCAACGTGATCTTTGCCTGGCCGGACCTGGCTGCCCTGGCCCAGACGGACTTGGAGCAGGCCCGGGACCGGCTCATGGAGATTCTGGCCAATTATGCCTCCTTTACCCGCACGGAGACGATTCTGGTCTTTGACGCCTATCAGGTCAAGGGCGGCAAGGGAGAGCGCTTTGACTATCACGGGGTCCGGGTGGTCTACACCAGGGAGAACGAGACCGGCGACGCCTACATCGAGCGCCTGCTCCATGACATTGGGAAGAATTCGCAGGCCCGGGTGGTGACCTCGGATAATCTGATCCAGGTTTCCGCCCTGCGCTCCGGCGTGATCCGCCAGTCCACCCGGGAATTTGGGGAAGAGATCGACCGCATCTACGGGGACATCGAGCAGTATTTGCGCACCCACAACCGCCAGCGCATGGGCTCCGTAGGCGAGAACCTCGGCGCCAACCCGTAGGGACGGCTATACTCCGTGACGCTTGCGAGTTTGGCCGCCCGCCGATCTAGAAACCCCCGCTGGAAAAGGAAAAGACATGGAACACGAAGCATTACTGAAACGAATTGACGACCTGTACCGGCAGTGTGAAAAGACCAACGCCGTCACCCATACGACCTTTCTCACCCCTGCCGAGCAGGGGGCTGCGGTCCAATACGCCCGGGGCGTTTCCGGCTGCCGGATGCTCCTGAGCGGCGGCAAGGCGGACTGTGAACGGCGAGTTGCCTTTTTCCTGCCGAGCTGGATGGAGGAAACGGACTTCGATCCGGAGGAGTATATCAGCGCCCTTCAATTGAAGGCCTTCTATGGCATCCCCGGCCACCGGGACTATCTGGGAGCCCTGCTGGCCCTGGGAGTCCGCCGGGAATGGGTGGGGGATATCCGGATTCAGGGGCAACTGGCCTGGGTCTTCTGCCTGCCTTCCGTGGCAGGCCAGCTCTCCGGCCTCGAACAAGCCGGCCGGGTCAGCGTCAAGGCAAAGCCCATATCCCTGACCGAGGTGCCGGAGCCGGAGCGGAAGCGGCGGGCGGTAAAATTCACCGTCCAAAGCCTGCGCTTTGACGCGGTGCTGGCCGAGACCTTCCGCCTCTCCCGCACCCAGGCGTCCAAGCTGATCGCCGCCGGAGCCGCCAGCCTGAACTACCTGCCCTGCCTGAAAAACGACGCCCCCGTTGCCGAGGGCGACGTGATCTCTTTGAAGGGCTACGGCAAGGCCTCCCTGGCCGAGCTCGGCGGCAAGAGCCGGAAAGACCGGTTGTTCCTCACGGCGGAGCTTTGGGAATAAAAAAGTAGCGCCGGCAATCTGCCGGCCTTTCACCCACATGGAGCGAGTTGCTGGCGGGCGGCCATTGGCCGCCCGCCAGCAGTTCATGGCTCCGCAGCAGCGCGCACTGTGCGCCACGGAACCAGTCCCAAGTTTGTCATCCAGAGCGAAGCGTCAGCGAAGTCGGAGGATCCGTACTTCGCTGCATTTTATTTGTTACCCATACTGTAAGTAAAAAAAATAATATTATTTTCGTATTGGTAGTGTCTTCCTTTTTCGAGGAAAACGAAGTATAATACGGAAAAAGGCAAAGGAGGACATGTGTATGCAGTTGTCGCTTTCTGAAAACATCCGGCAGTTTCGGAAGCAGCGGAAACTGACCCAGGAGAAGCTGGCGGAGGCTTTGGGGGTGACGGTGGGCGCCGTCTACAAATGGGAGTCCGGCCAATCCCAGCCGGAGCTGAATCTGCTTGTGGAAATGGCGGACTTCTTTGATACCTCGGTGGACGTGCTCTTGGGCTACCGAATTAAGGACAACCGCCTGGACGCGGCCCTGGATCGGCTGGAGTCGTACTGCGCGACCATGGACCCGACGGCCCTTTCCGAGGCGGAAAAGACCCTGGGGAAGTATCCCCACTCTTTCCGGGCTGTGTACTGCTGCGCTATGGTGTATCTGGCCTTTGGCGCCAGCGCCCAGGACCCGGTCACGCTCAGGAGAGCGCTGGAGCTGTTTGAGCAGTCCAGGGCCCTGCTGCCGCAAAATGAGAATCCGAGGATCAGTGATTCCACCATCTGCGGAAATCTGTCGATGGTCTGGCTCCTGCTGGGAGAGAAGGAAAAGGGCGTCGAGTTCCTGAAGAAAAACAACGCGGGGGGCGTTTTCAGCAGTGAAATCGGCTTCTGCCTGGCGGCCGTTATGAATCGGCCGAAGGAAGCGGCGGCTTTTTTGTCGGAGGCGCTCCTGGACGGCTTGTCCAGCCTGCTCACTGCGGTGCTTGGCTATGTTTTCGTTTTTCGATCCCGTGGAGACTGGAAATCGGCCCTGGACATTACGAAATGGGGGATGGACTTCCTGACGGGACTGAAGACAGAGAACAAGTCGGATATTCTGGAAAAGACCTATGGGGAAATGCTGGTTGTGCGGGGCTATGTGCAGGGCAAGACCGGAATGAAAGCGGAAGCTGTCGATAGCCTGGTTGCAGCCAGGGACGTGGCCCGCCGCTTTGATTCCATGCCGGAATACACCATGGACGCAGTGCGCTTTACCGATCAGACGGAGCGAAGGGTGGTCTTTGACATTTTCGGCGCCACGGCGGCGGACGGGATTGCCAACCTGCTCAAGCTGCTGAACGATCCGGCGTTTACCGAACAGTGGAAGGAGATTTCAGAACATGGGAACTGATTTGCAAAAGACGGGAAATGTTTTCCGCAACCGAAATTTTCGCCTGGTCTTTTTCGGCGCTTTGGTGTCGGAGCTGGGCGCGCTGCTCTACAGCTTTGCCGTGGGCTTTTACATCCTGGAAATCACAGATAACAACGCCTTTCTGCAGGGCCTGTATCTGGCGCTTTGCGGGGTGTCGCTGCTGATTTTTACGCCGGTGGGCGGCATCCTGGGAGACAATTTCAACAAAGCGAAGATCATGTACATCTGTGACTACGGAAAGGGCGGCATCATTCTGCTGGCCACGGCCCTCCTGCTGCTGTTCCCGCAGAACAAGGCGCAGCTTGTGATTCTGTTTGCGGCAGGCATATTGGGCAACGGCGTCAGCGGAATATTTACTCCTGCCTCCGGCGCCCTGCTTCCGCACATCGTGGAGGAAGAGAAGCTGCAGCAGGCAAATGCGTATTTTTCCATGAAAAGCTCTCTGGAAAGCATCCTTGGCATCATCCTGGCCGGGATTTTGTACGCGGCCCTGCCGATTACCCTGCTTTTCATGGTGGTGGGTATTTGCTACGTGGCCTCCGGCGTCTCTGAAATGCTGATCCGCTTTGAGCACCACAAGCCCCATGAGCGCCTGACGCTGAAGCTGGCCGTCCGGGACATGGGGGAAGGAATCCGTTACCTGAAAACGAAAAAGGCGATTCTGGCCCTGCTGGGAGCGATTCTGTTCATCAATTTCTTCTTTGCGCCGGTAACGGGGAATTTCCTGCCCTACTTCGTCAAAACGAATTTGGCTTCCGCGCCGTCCTATCTGCTGGATCATCTTCTGACGCCGGAGCTCTGGTCCTCCGTGTTTACCGTTTGCTGCGGGCTCAGCGCCCTGCTGGGCGCCGCGATTCTCAGCGCCCGAGCCCAGGAAGAGAAATGCGGGGCGAAAACTGCCCGCAGGCTTTGCGCCACCGCCGCCCTGATGATTGCTTTTACTGTCTGCTTTTGGCTGCTGGTGGACCGCGGGGCTTCCCTCAACGGGTTTTTGATCGCCTTCTGCCTGTTCTGCCTTGTTTTGGGGGCGCTGCTCTCCTTTATTAACATCCCCATCAGCACTACCATCATGCGGGTGGTGGATAAGGACAAGCTCAGCAAGGTCAACAGCATCATCAGCATCGGCTCCCAGGGCATGATCCCCATTGCCTCCGTCCTGGCCGGCGCAATCCTGGAGACCCAGGGAAGTACGCTGCTGCTCTCCTTCTGCTCCCTGGGATTCACCGTCACCGCCCTGCTGCTGCTGTTTAACAAACAGATCCGGGAGCTTTGAGCGCATAAAGAGAAAGAAGTGAGCGTCGAGCTCACTTCTTTCTTTTCATTCGATACAGTACTGTCAGTCTTGCCAGCAGGAGGTCAAAGCACAGGAAGCTTACGTTGCCCAACACAAGGAGGACAATCAGCATGATCAGGCCGGTCTCCTTGGCTTCCCGGACCAGGGCCTCCAGTTGGAAGACCAGAATCAGCAGGGCATAGAGGGCGGCGGTGGAGAGGATAAAAATCAGCAGCTTGCACAGCAGCCGGGGCGGCTTGGGCAGCCGGTCCAGGCCGGGCTTTGCCAGGGGATACCAGCCAAAAAAGACGAAGACAAAGGCGGTTTCCTTGTCCGGGCAGAACAGGACCCCCAGCAGGGCCACCACGGCGTACCAACCCAGGCAGAGCTTTTTGGGCAGCTCCGCCAGCAGGACCACCAGCGGCAGGGAAGCCAGCATGGGGCAGACATAGGTGGCGGCGGGGACGATCCCGCCCAGCAGCAGGATCACCACTGCGAGGGCGGCGAAAATGCCGCCCAAGGCGATATGCTTTGCGTTCACTTGGCGCTGACCTGGATGGAGCTTTCATCGGCAGACAAATGAATGATCCGGATGGGCTCCTGGAAGCTGTCGATGATCTTCTCCGCGATGGGGTTCTCGATTTCCTTCTCGATGGTGCGCCGGAGATTTCTCGCCCCGTACTGGACGGAGTAGGACTTTGTGGTGAGGTAATCCAGGACGGAATCGTCCCAGCCCAGGGCGATGCCGTGATCCTCCAGGCCCGTCTTCAGCTCGTTCAGCATAATGACGGCGATGTCCCGGAAGTTGGCCTCGGAGAGCTTGTTGAAGCAGACGATCTCGTCCACCCGGTTGATAAACTCGGGCCGGAGGAACTCACCCAGGGCCTTCATGGCCTTGTCCTTGGTCTGCTCGGTGAGACTCTTGCCGAAGCCCACGGAGCCGTCCTTCCGGTCGGAGCCTGCGTTGGAGGTCATGACGATGATGGTGTTCTCAAAGTTCACCAGCCGCCCCTGGGCGTCGGTGATTCGGCCGTCGTCCAGAATTTGCAGGAGAATGTTCAGCACGTCGGGATGGGCCTTCTCGATCTCGTCGAAGAGGATGACGGAATAGGGCTTCCGGCGGATCTTCTCCGTGAGCTGTCCGGCCTCGTCATAGCCCACGTAGCCCGGAGGGGAGCCGATGATCTTGGAGACGGAGTGCTTCTCCATATATTCGGACATATCCAGCCGCACCAGAGATTCCACGGACTCAAAGAGCTCGTCTGCCAGCCGCTTCACCAACTCGGTCTTGCCCACGCCGGTGGCGCCCACGAAGATAAAGGAGACCGGCCGCTTCTTAGGGCTGATGCCCGCCCGGCTCCGGCGGATGGCGGAGCAGATGGCGGCAATGGCCTCGTCCTGACCCACCACGTGCTTTTTCAGGTTGGCCTCCAGGCTGCGAAGCTGTTCGTACTCCTGGGCCTGAATCTTGGCGGCGGGGATCTTGGTCCAGAGCTCAATGACCCGGGCCAGGTTCTCCATGGTCAGCCTGGGCTTGGGCCTGGCTTCCAGATCGGCGATTTTTTCGCCCAACTGCATGGATTTGGACCGCAGGGTGGCGATCCGCTCATAGTCCTCGGGGGTTTTCTCCTCGTCCTTTTCCGTGAGCATCTTCAGCTCAAACTCCACGTCTGCCAGGTCCTTGGAGGTGGAGGCCAGCTCGTTGATGATGGGATTGCGGAGGTTTTCGTCGGAGCAGGCCTCGTCCAGCAGGTCGATGGCCTTGTCCGGCAGATAACGGTCGGTGATATAGCGCTCCGAGAGCAGGACGGTCTGCCGGGCAATCTCGGGGGAGATTTCCACCCCGTGATACTGCTCGTAGTAGCCGGCGATGCCTTTGATGATGGCGATGGACTGCTCGATGGTGGGCTCGTTCACCGTGACGGGCTGGAAGCGGCGCTCCAGGGCGGAGTCCTTCTCAATGTATTTCCGGTACTCCTTGAAGGTGGTGGCGCCCACCACCTGAACCTCCCCCCGGGAGAGGGCGGGCTTGAGGATGTTGGCCGCGTTCATGGACCCCTCGGCGTCGCCTGCGCCCACCAGATTGTGCACCTCGTCGATGACCAGGATGATATTGCCGCAGGCCTTGATCTCGGTGATCAGGTTCTTCATGCGGCTCTCGAACTGGCCCCGGAACTGGGTGCCCGCCACCATGGCGGTCATGTCCAGCAGGAAGACCTCCTTGTCCTTGAGTTTGAAGGGCACGTTGCCCGCCACAATCCGCTGGGCCAAGCCCTCGGCGATGGCAGTTTTGCCCACGCCGGGCTCGCCGATCAGGCAGGGATTGTTCTTCTGCCGGCGGTTAAGGATCTGGATAACCCGCTCAGTCTCCTCCTCCCGGCCCACGATCCGGTCCAGCTTGCCCTCCCGGGCCCGCTGGGTCAGATCCAGGCAGTAGCTGTCCAGGAACTTGTGCTTCTTTTTCGGCGGCTGGGCAGGGGGCACGGAGCCCTTGGGGGACTCCTGCCGTGGCGCGGGCATATTGCCGCCCTGGCCGGCCAGGCCGCCGAAGAGCCGGTTCAGGAAGGGGAAGGTGGCAGTCTGGCCATCGGGATCGTCCTCCGGCGTGTCTGCGTCGGGGTTGCCGCCCAGCATGGACATCATTTCGCCGGAGAGATTCTCCAGGTCCTCGTCGGAAATGCCCATCTGCTTCACCATGTCGTCCACCTGCTTGATGCCCAGGTCCTTGGCGCATTTCAGGCAGAGTCCCTCGTTGGTGGATTTTCCGTTTTCAATTTTTGTGATAAAGATCACAGCCACGTTTTTGTTGCAGCGGCTGCAGAGGGTCGGTCTCATCAATGTGTTGTCTCCCTTCAAAGAGGATTTCGGAACGGGGCGGATGCCCCGAATTTTATGGGATAAACAGCTTTGTTCCGCCGTTGCCGGCCAGCAGCACGGTACCGTCGGGGCGGGCGATGCACCGGGTGGCGGAGAGCACGTCCCAGGAGCGGTCAAAGGGATTCAGTCGGCGGTCAAAGGTCTGTAAATATGTTTCGGTCAGGACAGCGGCGTATTTTTCCGCCGCGGAGACGGATCGGACCCGGTCCGGCAGATCCAATTCCCCAAGAGTCTCGCCGGAGGAGTCCAGCGTCAGGATGCGGCAGCCGCCGCCGTTCTGCTCCAGGGCAAGAATCAGCCAGCCCTCCGCGCTGACGGCATAATCCGCCAGTTGACCTTCCCGCATGGACAGAGAATTCAGGCGCTCGCCTTTGGAATTGAGAAAGACGATCTCATTTTGAGCCACGGCCATCAAATGGGTCTGGTCCAGGAAGTGCAGCGCATAGACCACCTGATTCCCCAGGTCCAGCCGGGCTGTTTCGGCGCTGTCCTGCTCCAGATCGGTGAGGGGAAGATCCGTGCGGAGGATGGTAATGCCGGAGCGATAAACGCCGTCTGCTTCCTCCAGCCGGGCCACCGCCAGAAGCTCCCCCTGTTCCGATACGGCGCAGGCATTGAGATAGCGGGTTCGGGAGGAGAAACGATACATGGCCTCCTGGCCGGGGTTGAGCACCGTGGCCACGGATTTGTAGCCGCTTTCGGCGGTAATGAACGCGGTGTACCCGTCGAAGCTGACGTCGGCGTTGAGATAGGTGCCGGGGATGGCGCCGTCTATCAAAACCGTTCCGCCGGTTCCGACAGCAGCGGCATAGGAGCTGCCCGGACTGAAAACCAGGGCCACATCTCCGCCGGCACGCAGGATCGGAGCAGGCAAAGAGCCCTGAATCAGCACCTTCTGCTCTCCGTCCAGGGAGAAGAGGGCAACGCCGTTTTCGGTGCCGACCAGCAGTCCGTCGTCAAAGGCCGCGTAAACGGTTCCGGCGCCGCTTTCATAGCTGATGCGGCCATAGCTCTCCTTGTCCCGCAGGCCCATGTAGCGGAAAAACCGCACTACACCGTCCAGGTTGAACAGCTTGGGGAGCACCAGATACAGGGCGGCGAGCAAGGCGACCAGCACCGCCAGGACCAGAATGACCCGGCGAAGGATCCTGCTCCTTCGGGGCGTGGCCTTGGAAGCGGTCAGATCAGAATTATTCAACGTGAAATACCGCCTTTCCGTCGTCATACCACAGCCGGGTCATATACAGGCCTCCCGGGGGAGCCGTGGGCCCGGCGGCGGTGCGGTTTTTCCCGGCCAGAATGTCCGCAACGGCCTCGGGGGGAAACTTCCCCTCTGCTGCGTAGACCGCGGTGCCCACCATGGCCCGGGCCATGTTGTACAGGAAGCCGTTGGCGCAGATTCGGCAGGAGATCAAATCCCCATCCCGCTCCACCTCGTAGTGATACACCGTCCGCACGGTGGATTTTACATCCGTTCCCACGGAGCGAACTGCGGCGAAATCGTGGGTCCCCACAAAGCAGTCCGCCGCCCGCTGCATGATGCTCTCATCCAAATGCTTGGGGTAGAACCAGGCGCGGTTGACATAAAATGGGTCCCGGATCCGGGAATTGTAGATCAGGTAGGTATATTCCTTCCTCACGCAGGAGCCGATGGCGTTGAAGCCCTCGTGGACCTCGAAGGCGTCGGAAACCACAATGTCCTCCGGCAGGTGCGTGTTCAGAGCGTAGGGAAGCCGATCCACGGGGATGGCGGAGTCGGTGCGAAAATTCGCCACATAGCGCCGGGCGTGGACGCCTGCGTCGGTGCGGCCGCAGCCGGTGACGTGGACCGGGTGGCCTACCACCATGGCGATGGCCTTTTCCATAGTGGCCGCTACGGAGACGGCGTTTTTCTGCACCTGCCAGCCGTGGTAGGCGGAGCCCTCATATTTCAAAATCAAAGCAATATTTTTCATAAGGAAGAAGTAAGAGGTAAGAAGTAAGATGTAAGAAGGAAGAAGAATTTTAAATTCTTGCTTTTTCCCTCTTACTTTTTACATTCACAAGCCAAAGCGTCGTAAAACGATGACCCCTGCCAGCAGGGCTGCGCCCACGAGGAAAGCAAGCAGGTCGATGCCGGCGTAGCGCAGGACCTTGAGCCTTGTCCGACCGTCGCCGCCGTGGTAGCAGCGGCACTCCATGGCCGTGGCCAGCTCGTCGGCCCGGCGGAAGGCGCTGACAAAGAGGGGAACCAGGATCGGGATCAGGGCTTTGGCCCGGCGAATGATGCTGCCGGTCTCAAAGTCGGCGCCCCTGGCCTTCTGGGCGGAGATGATTTTGTCGGTCTCCTCGATCAGCGTGGGGATAAAGCGCAGGGCAATGGACATCATCATCGCCAGCTCGTGTACCGGAACGTGAATCTTTTTCAGGGGACTCAGGAGCCGTTCCAGGGCGTCGGTCAGGGCGATGGGGGAGGTGGTGTAGGTCAGCAGAAAGGTGCCGCAAATCAGCATCATGATCCGCAAGACCATAAAGAATGCAGTGCGGACGCCGTCGGACCAGATCTCAAAGATCCACCAGTCCACCAGCAGAGTTCCGCCCTTGGTGTAGAACAGGTTCAGCAGGGCGGTAAAGATAATAAAGATCAGCATGGGCTTGAGGCCCTTGGTCATGGCCTTGAAGGGAATTTTTCCCAGCAGGGTCACCCCGGTCAGAAAGGCCAGAACCAGTGCGTAGGAGTACCAGGACTTTGCCAGGAAGAGGGCGACGATGTAGACGATGAGCAGCAGCAGCTTCGTCCGGGGGTCCAAGCGGTGGACTACCGTTTTGCCGGGGAAGTACTGGCCCAGGGTAATGTCCTTCAGCATGACCGGCCCTCCTTCCGCTCCAGCAGACGGGCCACGGCATAGCGCACCGTATACACGTCCGGGGGCACGTTCACGCCCATGGCCCGGAGCCGGGCGAAAACCGAGGTGACCTGGGGTACGGAAAGCCCCATTTCGGTCAGTTCGTCCGCACGGGTAAAGACACCGGCGGGAGTATCGTCCATGGCGACTGCCCCGTGGTTCATGACCACCAGCCGGGAGCAGAGATCCGCTACCTCCTCCATGGAGTGGCTGACCATGATGACGGCGGCGTTCTGGGCCTGCTGATAGGCCTTGATGTTTTCCAGGATAGAATCCCGGCCTGCAGCGTCCAGCCCTGCGGTGGGTTCGTCCAGAATCAGTACGTCCGGCTCCATGGCGATAACGCCGGCAATGGCCACGCGCCGCTTCTGGCCGCCGGAGAGATCAAAGGGGGATTTTTCCAGCAAATCCTCGCTGATGCCCACAAAGCCCGCCGCCCGGCGAACCCGGGCGTCCAGCTCGTCGCCGGTAACGCCCTGGTTTTTGGGGCCGAAGGCGATGTCCTTCCAGCAGGTCTCCTCGAAGAGCTGGTATTCCGGGTACTGGAAAACCAGCCCCACTCTTCCGCGGATGGAGTGGGTGAACTTCTTGTCCTTCCAAATGTCCTCCCCCTGGAACAGCACCTTGCCGGAAGTGGGTTTCAGCAGGCCGTTCAGGTGCTGGATCAGAGTGGACTTCCCGGACCCGGTGTGGCCGATGATGCCCACCAGCTCTCCGGGGCGGAAGGCGAGATTGATATGTTCAATGGCGGTATGCTCAAAGGGCGTACCGGCACTGTAGGTGTGGGTTAAGTCCCTGACTTCAATGATAGGGGTAGGGTCCAAAACGGTATCCTCCTGATTGAATTGACAAGTGACAGTTGACAATTTTCGGAGTGTTTCAACTTGCAGTTTGAAACACAAATTTGTTTGTCCCTTGTCAATTGTTACTTTTCATTGCTGCGGCAATCGCTTCCGCGCACTCCTCGGGAGTCAGCGCGTCCAAGGGCAGGTCCCAGCCGGCATTGCGGAGGGAAAAAAGCAGATCCGTGGTCTGAGGCACGTCCAGACCCGCCCTGCGCAGCAGCTCCACCTGGGAGAAGACCTCCCGGGGAGTGCCGTCGGTGAGGATCCCGCCCTTGTGCATGACGATCACCCGGTCGGCCCCGACGGCCTCCCGCATGTGGTGGGTGATAAGGATCACGGTAATGCCCTGTTCCCGGTTCAGGCGGGTGATGGTGGAGATGACCTCCTCCCGCCCTCGAGGGTCCAGCATGGCGGTGGGCTCGTCCAGAACGATGCAGCGGGGCCGCATGGCCAGCACGCCCGCGATGGCGATGCGCTGCTTCTGGCCGCCGGAGAGCAGGTGCGGGGCGTGTTCCCGGTATTCGTACATGCCAACGATTTTCAAAGCCTCATCCACCCGCTGGCGGATTTCCGGGGAGGGCACGCCCAGGTTTTCCGGGGCGAAGGCCACGTCCTCTTCCACCACGTTGGCCACGATCTGATTGTCGGGGTTCTGGAAGACCATGCCGATTTCCCGGCGAATCTCCAGCAGCTTTTCCTCGTCGGCGGTGTCCAGACCGGCCACCCAGACCTTGCCGCCGGTGGGCAGCAGGACTGCGTTAAAATGCTTGGCCAGGGTGGACTTTCCGCAGCCGTTGGGCCCGATGACAGCGGTGAAGCTCCCCTCGTCGATTTCCAGATTCAGATCCTCAAATACCGGCAGCGCCAAACGTTCGCCGGATGCCGGGTAAGTAAAGCTCAAGTCTTCGGCTTTGATCAGGTTTGACATACGTTCTCCTTATAGGAACGAAAAACGCAGAACGAAGAACGAAAGACACATTTGTTCTTTGTTTTTCTTTTTCGTTTACTTCGCGACCCATCTTCCCGTCGCGCCGCAGGGCAGACAGAGGCCGGAGGCGGTAACGGGCAGGCCCAACTCCTGGGACTCGGTGTGACCGCCGTAGCGGCGGGTCAGAATGCTGTCCAGCAGATACCCCACTACAGAGGGGGCCAGGCCGGTGGTGTAGGAGTTCACCAGCACGAACAGCGGCTGATCCGAGAGCACCCGGCTGACCTGCTCCAGGAAGGGATAGAGGCTGGTTTCCAGCTTCCAGACCTCGCCGGAAGGGCCCCGCCCGTAGGAGGGCGGGTCCATAATGATGGCGTCGTAGCGCTTGCCCCGGCGAATTTCCCGTTCCACGAATTTGCCGCAGTCATCCACAATCCAGCGGATGGGGGCGTTCTCCAGGCCGGAGGCTCTGGCGTTGTCCCGGGCCATCTGCACCATGCCCTTGGCCGCGTCCACGTGGCAGACCGCGGCGCCGCCTGCGGCGGCGGCCAGGGTGGCGCCGCCGGTGTAGGCAAAGAGATTCAGCACGCTGACGGGCCTTCCAGCGCCGCGGACCGTGTCGGTGATGAAGTCCCAGTTGACGGCCTGCTCCGGGAAAATGCCGGTGTGCTTGAAATTCATGGGCTTCACCAGAAAGGTCAGCTCCCGGTACGAAAGACTCCAATGGTCGGGGAGCCTGTGCTCGCTCCAATGGCCGCCGCCGGTGTTGGAGCGGGCGTAGCGGGCGTCGTAACGCTTCCAGCGGGGGTCGGTTTTCGGTGTGTTCCAGATGACCTGGGGGTCCGGACGAACCAGAATATAATCTCCCCAGCGCTCAAGCTTCTCGCCGTCCGAGGCGTCCAGAAGCTCATATTGCTTCCATTGATCAGAAATCCACATTGTGTTTCCTCCGTTGTGGGCCGGGGATCGGCTCAGGGCTCCGGTTCCGGTTCGGGCTCCGGTTCCGGTTCCGGCTCCGGCGTGTGGGCGGCAATGGCCTCCAGAAGTGCATTCACCAGCTCGTTATAGCGCTCGTTGGTATGCACGGGGCACATCTCGAGCTCGTTTTCCTCCAGGGCGTCTGCCAGCGTGGGGTCGTCTTCATCCTCGTCCTTGCTCTTCAGCATAAAGAGGGTCTTCTTTTGGACGGTATTTTCCTTAAAACGTTTCAGATCCGGCTCCAGTTCGCAATATTCCTTGAACTGCGGGCTGTTGATCAGCTCATGATACCGCAGGCAATCATCGTTGGCGCAGTAGCACTTGCCGGTTCCCTCGGGATAGCACAGCTTAATCTCAAATTCCAGGTGGGCGTCGCAGGTGTCAGAGGGCACGTCGGAGGCAAACAGGCTCACGGAATGAGAGGTGCATTTGGGTCCTGCCAGCAGGCCGGTCTGGCTGCAGACCTGGACATTGACAAAGCGCTCATCGTCCGGCTGGACAAAGTCGCCGATTTCATCCTTCTCCATTCCTTCCAGAAGGCTGCTCATGACGGACTTCCACATAATGACAGCGGGGTTGTTGTTGACCACCAGGCGAATCTCCTCCGGATCGTCGTAGCCGCACCAGACGGAGGCAGTGTATTTGGGCGTAAAGCCGGAGAACCAACGGTCCTTGTTGCTGGTGGTGGTGCCGGTCTTGCCGGCCACGGGAACACCGTTGAATCTGGCGTTGGCGCCGGTGCCGTAGGTGCAGGCGTAGCGGAGCATATAGACCATATACCAGGCCGCGTGGGCGCTCATGACCTCATGGGTCTGCTGGGTGTTGTCCAGAATGACGTTCCCTTCAGCGTCCTCCACCCGGGTGTAGGTCCGGGCCTTCCGGTAGACGCCGGCATTGGGGAAGGTGGCGTAGGCAGTGGCCATTTCCCGCACGGTTACGCCCCGGGTGAGCTGGCCCATGCCCAGGGGAGCCAGATCCATGTCTGTGAAGTTCGTTCCGTTGATTTCCTCAGATTCCACAAGGCTGGACAGGCCGAATTTCTCTTTGGCAAAATGGAAGCTGGCCTCAGGGGTAACCTCCGCCAGAACCTTTACCGCGATACTGTTCAGGGACTTGGACACGCCGTCCACCACCAGCATCCAGCCGCTGTAGGTTCGGCTGCTATTCTGGGGCCAGTCGCGGCCGTTCAGCTTCATATAGGGGCCGTCCTCCACGGCGGTGGCGGGGGTGATGACGCCCATCGCCACAGCGGGGCCGTAGACCGTCAGGGGCTTAATGGAGGAGCCGGGGGACAGGGTACTCCGGGTGGCGCGGTTCCAGGTCAGGTTGCCTTCCTTGGCTCCCACGCCGCCGGCCATGGCCACAATGTCGCCGGTCTCGTTGTCGATGACGACGATGGCGGACTGCAGCTGCTGAGAGGAGTAGGTTTTCGGGACGTTCTCCACGTCCTGATATACGGCGTCCACCTTTGCCTGAATATCCAGGTCCAGGGTGGAATAGATCCGGAAGCCGCCGGTAGTAACCAGCTGGTTGGCGGCGTTGTAGGTGATGCCCTTGAGGGCTGCCAGATCGTTGCTGACGTCAATAATGATCTGGTCCTCAAAGTAAGAATAGTAATCCGGCTTTTCCACGTCGAATTGATTCTGCGTCCCGCACTGGGGGCAGGTGTAGTAGTCGCCGTCCGCCGTGTATTTTCCGATGGTGGCCTCGTAGCCGCACTCGGAGCAGGTGAATTTCTGGTCCGCGGTAGACATGGACTTGAACTCCAGTACCTGATCGCTGACGGCCTCGTAGGTGTCACGGTCAGCAATGTAGCCCTGCTCAAACATCTGCTGCAGGATGGTCTGGGTGCGGTATTCGTTGTTTTCCGGGTAGATATAGGGGTCGTAGCGGGAGGGGTTGTTGGTGATGCCCACAATGCAGGCGCACTCTTTCGTGGTCAGCTCGTCCAGCTCCTTGCCGAAGTAGACGTGGGCCGCGCTCTTAACGCCGTAGGCGCCCTCTCCCAGATAGATCGTGTTCAGATACCAGGTGATGATCTCTTCTTTGGTGTAGTTTTCCTCAAAGTCCAGGGCTTTGAATATTTCCATGAGCTTTCGGCGCACGGTGACGTCTCGCTCGCCGGTGAGGTTCTTGATAAGCTGCTGGGTCAGAGTGGAGCCGCCGTAGGTGGAGCCGCCAATGAACATGTTGGCGGAGGCGGCCATGGTGCGCATCCAGTCCACGCCGTCGTGCTCCCAAAAGCGCTTATCCTCGATGGCGACGGTAGCGTTGATCATATCCTTGGGGATCTCATCGAAGCTGACCAGAATGCGGTTTTCTGCGGCCTGGAGTTGACGGATCTCTTCGTATTCGCCGGTTTCGGGGTTTTTGGCCAGAATAAAGGAGGACTGATTCAGGTGTACCCCGTCCAGATTGTAGTGAGCGATGGGGATAATGTCATTCTCAATATAGGACTTTCCCTGCTCAAAGACGCGGACGGCGGCTACACCGCCGGCAATCCCCAAAAAGATGCACACGGCCAGCACGGACGCGATGATCCGCCAGAGCAGATGGACGACGCTGCCGGACAGCGTCCGCTGCCGGGGATCCGGGACTCTTTTGCGCTTAATGTTTTCTTCCTGATTCATATCTCTGCCTCCAGGGCGGCTGTGCCGCGGCGGTCGGTTTGAAATGCTTTTTCATTCGGGCATACAAGCCCAAAATATCAACCTATACTATACACCATACACCTGCCGTTTGTCAAATAGAATGCCCCGTCGGCGGGGAAGTATTTACCGAAAATTAACAAAAAAAGAAAGCCGGTCCTGTATGCTGCAGCACACAGGACCGGTCTCCGGTTGGGGCTTACACGCGCTCCTTGACCTTGGCGGACTTGCCAAGACGGTCACGCAGGTAGTAGAGCTTCGCTCTGCGGACCTTGCCGCGGCGAACGGTCTCAACCTTGACAATGTTGGGGGCGTGAACAGGGAAAACCTTCTCGCAGCCCACGCCGTAACTCAGGCGGCGGACGGTGAAGCTTTCCTCGATGCCGCCGTGCTTCTTGGCAACGACAGTACCCTCGAAAACCTGGACTCTCTCACGGGAGCCTTCTTTGATTTTGACGTGCACACGAACGGTGTCGCCGACCCGAACGACGGGGAGCTCTTCCTTCATGTACTGGCTGGTCAGAGCCTTCATGAGATCCATGATCTTATCCTCCTTTAGTATTGGGCGTTCATGTCACAGGAAATGCCGCTGCGCTTCCGCGCCGGCAGTGCCAGAGGACCGCTCCATTCATAGGCCGACTTATTATAGCATACTTTCTTGAAAAATCAAGCTTTTTTTTCGGATAACTCGCCGGACTTTTCTGACGTGTTGTAAATCTGCCGCAGGGCCGCCGGCATGACGGATACAATGAGCTGGGCCACCTGTTCTGGAGCGGGCTTGCAGTCGTGATACAGCCAACGGCGGATGATGCCCAGCGAACCAAAGCAGTGATAGTCAATGGCGAACAGGTCCTCCTCGGAGAGCGCGTCCGTTCCCAGCAGTTTTTTTCGTGCAGCGGCGTAGTTCTGCGCGCTGTGCGCCAGAATGTGACGGCCCAGGGCATTCTGGGAGTTGTCATCCAGGGCACGGCGATAGAAGCTGGCATCCTTTTTCAACAGTGTCAGAGCCTCTTCGATTTCGCGGATCCCGGGGTATCCGTTTTCGCTGGGCAGGAATTTCACAAGTGAGTGGTCAAAGATCCAGGCGGCCAGATCATAAATATCCCGAAAGTGGTAATAAAATGTTCTGCGGTCAAGGCCGCAGGCGGCGCACAATCCGCCTATTGTGATTCGACTGAACTGTGTGGTTCTGCACTGCCGTTTCAACTCCTCCGCCAGGAGCAGCTTTGTTTTGTCGGAATGTGCCATGCCGTTTGTCCTTTCTGCAGGATGTTTGCTTCGCATTATAGCATATTTGTGCAAATTTGTGAAGAATAAAAAACAAAAAAAGGAAAATAGAACAGCAGCAATCTGATTTCCAAAAATCCAAAAAAAGTTCTTGACAAATCCGGGCAGCTTGTGTATAATTGCTTACGTCGCTGGAAAACGGCGGCGAAAGTACGGAAGGTTAGCTCAGCTGGGAGAGCACTTGCCTTACAAGCAAGGGGTCACAGGTTCGAGCCCTGTACTTTCCACCATATTTGGCCCGGTGGTGCAGTCGGTTAGCACGCCAGCCTGTCACGCTGGAGGTCGACGGTTCGAGTCCGTTCCGGGTCGCCATTTATAAACGGGGTGATTCACATCACCCCACATATGCCTCTGTAGCTCAGTTGGTAGAGCAGCGGACTGAAAATCCGCGTGTCGTTGGTTCAACTCCGACCGGAGGCACCATTTGCGGGTGTAGCTCATCCGGTAGAGCGCCACCTTGCCAAGGTGGAGGTAGCGAGTTCGAGCCTCGTCACCCGCTCCAAACAAATAAGGAACGCACATGCGTTCCTTATTTCATACGGTGCCATAGCCAAGTGGTAAGGCAAAGGTCTGCAAAACCTTCATTCCCCGGTTCAAATCCGGGTGGCACCTCCAAAAATCCCGATCACGAAAGTGGTCGGGATTTCTTTATGAAAATATGACGACCGTGATGGAACGTACAACTCCGGAGGAATGCGGGGATCTTTGCAAAGGAGTCCGGGAGGCGGATGCAAAGATTCTGGTTGTCAGTGGAACGGCCACGCATACAATTGAAAACAAATAGTCAGGTTTTTTGCCTTTTGGGATTGTTTTTTCTGTTCGAATATGATAGAATGCAATCGCATGTTCAGGATGTACAAGCCTGTACGGCAGACGCTTATTCACAGGACAGAACAGGAGGACAAAACAGTGAAAAGAACAAGGACCGCCGTCAGAAGGATACTCTGCTTCCTTCTGTGCCTTTCCATGCTTCCGCTGGTGAAGGTTTCCGCAGCGGGATACAATGACGCTTATCAGACAATCATAAACTGGGCGAAGCAGGGGGAATATGGTGAGGGGCAGGAGGAAGATATAGGCAATTACAGAGGCTGGGGCCAGATAATTGAGAAAAATGACAACGAAGGTTTTGCTGTTGTTTTTCAGGATGCTGTGGATCCCGGAAAGCAGGATCGCATCATTCTTGCCTATCTGAGCGCGTATTCCGATTACTCTGTCCGAATGACGTCGATCGTGCTGACGTCCACATCAGATAAAGTCGTCGAAGTTGTCATGGAATCCCAATCCGCGAAAAGCGACGGATCAGCGGATTCGCACGGGAACTATGACGGGCTGATGGTAGGCACAATGCTGACAGACCGGACGCTGGAAGAGGGGTTCGACGTCATGTACTGTGATGCGGCTGTCTCACAAAACAGAGTCCGTACGGACTGCATAAAGGAACTCAAGAAAGTGCTGGAGTACACGGACAAAATCCTCCGGGAAAACTCCGAACTGAGCATTCAGGACATTTTTAAAAAGATGAATGCGAAATCACTGCACAACTTCAGCATGAGCTGGGTCGCGCAAGCTGAAACCTGCACGGAAGACGGTTCCATGGGGTATCAGTGTTCTGTTTGCGGCGCCCAGATGTACGAACCGATCAAGGCGCATCATAACTGGGAGATCGCCAAAGTTTATTCTGAGCCAACGGCGGAGCACGGATTCGGAGAGTACGTATGCACCCGCTGCTTTGAACGGAAGGAAGACGAGATCTGCATCAGCCGGGCCTTTACGGACATGCCGGCCAAGGACAACTGGGCCCATGCCGGAATCGACTGGGCGGTTTTTAACAATATCACAAACGGCACCAGCGCAACGACTTTCAGCCCGGAGCAGGGCTGCACCCGCGCCCAGGTCGTGACCTTCCTGTGGCGTGCCGCGGGCTGTCCGGAGCCGGTCAACACCGATCCCGGTTTCAGAGACGTAAAATCCGGCGCATACTATGAAAAGGCCGTGGCCTGGGCCCTGGAGAACGAGATCACCAAGGGCATGACGATGGATCTGTTTGCTCCGGATTCCACCTGCACCCGCGGTCAGATCGTAACCTTCCTGTGGCGCTTCAAGGGCAGGCCTGCTGCCGGGAATGCGAACACGCCCTTTGTCGACCTGAAGGCCGGCGGCTTCTATCTGGATGCGGTCGCCTGGGCGGTCGAGAACGGGATTACCAACGGCACCTCCAAAACGGAATTCAGCCCCGACAGCCCCTGTACCAGAGCGCAGGTGGTGACCTTCCTCTACAGGACCCCGCAGCCTTCTGCGGAACCGATCGAACTCATCGACTGGGTCGGCATTTTCATGCCGACGGATGAGCTGACGCGATGGAAGAGGGATGGAGTCAAGGTGAAGGAACAGCTGCTGGTACGCGGTTACAACGCGGCACTGTTCTTTGCCTCCAACAGCGCTGAGACGCAAAAAAGCCAGATTGAGGAGATAATCGCAAAAGGCTATAAGATCATCATCGTCGCCCCGATTGACGGCGAAGATCTGGCCCCCACCCTGAAAAAGGCCAGAAAAGCGGGCATCAAGGTGATCGACTTTGACCGGCCGATTATGGATGCCGGCGCCATAGACTATCTGGCGACCGTTGATAACTTCGATATCGGCGCCGCGCAGGGAGATTTCATCGTTGATCAGCTGGATCTCGAAAACGCCGGTGACAAGACCTACAATATCGAGCTCGTCGGCGGCGCGCCGGATGATATCAATGCTCACGTCTTCTATGACGGCGCCATGAGCGTGCTCAGACCGTATATTGATGCCGGGACGCTGAACGTTGTTTCCGGACAGATCGCCTTTGAAGACGTCGCTGCGGCAGGGTGGTCTTCGGAGAATGCCCGGACCCG
>JAEEKA010000051.1 GCA_016282135.1 Oscillospiraceae bacterium | reverse complement strand
CTGTACAAAGCAGCATAAGAAAACCGCAAATTTCGGTTGAAGGCCGAAGCATTCAACCGAAATCTGCGGTTGCCACAGCGCCGCTGCGCTGTGAACTTTTCGTTAATTATTTCACTGTCCTCTTGACGGGAAGCGGTTCAAGGCGGCAGGGGGGATTGCTCTTGATTCATCCATCCATTCCGTAAACCCGGTACAGGAAGGTCATGCACTGGGCTCTGGTGCAGATGGCGCTGGGGCTGAAGGTAGTTGCCGAGGTGCCAGCGGTGACGCCCCGTTCTACTGCCCAAAGGACAGCGTCGTGGTAGTAGTCGCCGGCGCGGACGTCTTCAAAGAGATTCTCCGTCTGGGCGGCGGTCTGGTCGCCCTCGTTGTGCCAGATAAAGGTCACTACCTGGGCCCGGGTCACAACCATCTTCGGGCTGAAGGTGTCGGCGGAGGTACCGGCGGTGATGCCGTTTTCCACCGCCCAGAGAACGGCCTTGTAGAAATAGTCGGAGGGCTTCACGTCCTTGAAGGGGTTGCTCTCCGCAGCAGGCTCCGGCCGTCCCATCACGCACCACAGGAACATTACAAACTGGGCTCTGGTGCAGCTCTGCTCCGGCCCGAAGGTGGTGGGAGAGGTGCCGCCGGTGATCCGGTTTACCACGGCCCAGTCGATGGGAATGTGGGCGTAGCTGGTGATGGGAGGCAGATCGGTGAAATGACCGCTGGGACAGTCCTCGCCGCCGGCGCAGGCCACTTCGGGGACGATGACCTCCTGGGTCTGGGCCTCGAAGAGCTCGTTTTCAAACGCCGCAGCGTAGTAGCCGGTACCGGTGCTCTCAAAGGTGGAGGGCTTTGTCAGCACAAAGACAGCGTTGACCGTCTCGGTCTGAATATGGCTGCCGTCTCTGGCGCAGACTGCCGTGGCGGTACAGGTGGTGAAGTCTTCGCTCCACACATAGTCCTGTACCTCCCAGACGTGGCCCAGAGCGTCCAGCCCCGCATAAGTCGTGTAATCACAGCGGGAACAGGTGTCGTAGGCTTCCCAGCCGATTTCTGTGCAGCTGGGAGCCTGTGCGTCGTGGTGAATCAGATCGTGACCCAGGGCTTCCAGCTCCACATAGGTGGTGTAGTCGCAGCGAGAGCAGGTATCGTACTTCGCCCAGCCGATTTCTGTGCAGCTGGGAGCCTGTGCGTCGTGGTGAATCAGATCGTGGCCCAGGGCTTCCAGCTCCACATAGGTGGTGTAGTCGCAGCGGGAGCAGGCGTCGTAGGCTTCCCAGCCGATTTCGGTGCAGGTGGGGGCATGGGCGTCGTGGTGGATCAGATCGTGGCCCAGGGCCTCCAGCTCCGTGTAAGTCGTGTAATCGCAGCGGGAGCAGGCATCGTAAGCCTCCCAGCCGATTTCCGTGCAAGTAGGGGCCTGGGCGTCGTGGTGGATCAGATCATGGCCAAAAGGCTCCACGTTTGTGAGGATCAGCGTCTGGGTCTCAAAGCCCTGGGTGGTAAATACTGCCGTGTAGCTGGTCTTGCCGTACTCGGTGCAGGTGGGCTGGAGGGTGACCTGGGCGCTGACGCTGCCCGCCTCGGTCTGCTCATGCTGGCAAAGCGTGCAGGAATGGGCTGCAGAGCAGGCGCTGCCGTCGGGTTCCCAGGTGTAGCTTGCCTCGCCATAACTGTGGCTGACAGGTTCTCCTTCGACGCCGCACCAGGCGCAGACAGCGGTATGAGTCTCGCCGTTGTCCACATAGTAGTCGTTATGGGGCTCGCAGGGCGTGAGCTTGGCCCAGCTGCCGCGGCAGCTGTCGATCCGATCCGCCGCCGCCACGGGCTCCGTGGCTTCCTCGGAGGCGTAGACCTTCATGCCGTCGATGGTCAGGCTGCTGTCTTCGCCGCTGCTCTGCCCATGGGCGATGGCCTGACCATACGTGCCCGCAATGGCCGTGACGCTTCCGCCGGTAATGGTGACAGTGCCGCCGTTTCCCATCAGGACGCTGCTGATGCCGGCACCGTATTCGCCGCCGGTGGCGGTGACCGTACCGCCGCTGATGGCAACAGTGTTGCCGCTGATGCCGGCACCGTATTCGCCGCCTGTAGCAGTGACAGTACCGCTGCTGATGGTAACAGTTCCGCTGCCAATGCCGACGCAGACGTCTCCGCTGCTGGTGGCGGTGACGATACCGCCGCTGATGGTGATAGTGCCGCCGTTTCCTCCCTGACTGTCGCCGATGCCGGCGCCGTCCCTGCCGCCTGTGGCGGTGACAGTACCGCCGCTGATGGTAACAGTGTCGCTGCTGATGCCGGCACCGTATTCGCCGCCGGAGGCTGTGACAGTACCGTCTGTGACAGTAATCGTGCCGCCGTTTTTCCCTTGGGTGCTGCCGATACCGGCGGCGCCACTGCCGCCGGTGGCGGTGACCGTACCGCCGCTGACGGTGACGTTGCCGCCCATTCCGTGGTGTCCGCCGCCGATGCCGGCGGCGCCCATACCGCCTGTAGCTGTGACAGTGCCGCCGTTGACGGTGACGGTGCCGCCGCTGCCTTCGAAGCCGCCGCCGATGCCGGCGGCACTCGTGCCGCCGGCGGTGGTGACAGTGCCGCCGTTGACGGTGACGGTGCCGCCGATGCCTCCGAGGCCGCCGCCGCCGATGCCGGCTGCGCCCATGCCGCCTGTAGCTGTGACAGTACCGCCGTTGACGGTGACGGTGCCGCCGTTTCCGCGCTGGCCGCCGCCAATGCCGGCGGAAGAGGAGCTGCCGTAGGCGGTGACTGTACCGCCGTTAATTGTAACCGTGCCGCAGCTTTCATGGAATTGGCCGCCAATGCCGGCGATGTTATGACAGGTTACGTTTGTGCCGTCCGTTGTGCCGGCGAAAAGCACGCCCATACCATCGCCCTCGGACTGAGCCCAGAGGGTGAGGCTCGTGCCCTCCGCCACGCTGATGCCTTGTGCTGAGGTCAGGGTTGCTCCGTCGCACAGGATGATATGTACGTTGCCGAGGACGGTAATTCCACCATAAATCGCCACATCCTGATTTACCACGTACCAGCCGGTTCCCAGGGCGGTCTGGTTGGTAAGCAAGGTGTAATTATCACAGATTTTATCGGGATTTGCTTCGTCCGTGGGGTCCAGATAGGCAACTGGGCCCACCGCGCCGCACCAGATGCAGACATTGTTTTCGTCACAGCAGTGGGGGTTGCAGAGTTCTAATCTTGCCCATGGACTGTGGCAGGTTTCCATCCGATCCGCCGCCGCCACGGGCTCCGTGGCTTCCTCGGAGGCGTAGACCTTCATGCCGTCAATGGTCAGGCTGCCGCTGTCATCGCTGCTCTGCCCGTGGGCGATGGCCTGACCATACGTGCCCGCAATGGCCGTGACGCTTCCGCCGGTAATGGTGACAGTGCCGTCGTTTCCCATCAGGACGCTGCTGATGCCGGCGCCGTATTCGCCGCCGGTGGCGGTGACCGTACCGCCGCTGATGGCAACAGTGTCGCCGCTGATGCCGGCGCCGTATTCGCCGCCTGTAGCAGTGACAGTACCGCTGCTGATGGTAACAGTTCCGCTGCCAATGCCGACGCAGACGTCTCCGCTGCTGGTGGCGGTGACCGTACCGCCGCTGATGGTGATAGTGCCGCCTTTTCCTCCCTGACCGTTGCCGATGCCGGTACCGTGCATGCCGCCTGTGGCGGTGACAGTACCGTCTGTAATCGTAAACGTGCCGCCGTTTTTCCCTTGGGCGCCGCCGATACCGGCGGCACCCCTTCCGCCTGTGGCGGTGACAGTGCCGCCGCTGACGGTGACGGTGCCGCCGTTGCCCTGGATGCCGCCGCCGATGCCGGCGCCGTCCCTGCCGCCTGTAGCTGTGACAGTACCGCCGTTGACGGTAACGGTGCCGCCGTTGCCCTTGAAGCCGCCGCCGATGCCGGCTGCACTCATACCGCCGGCGGCGGTGACAGTACCACCGTTGACGGTGACGGTGCCGCCGCTGCCCTCGAAGCCGCCGCCGATGCCGGCGCCGTATTCGCCGCCGGTGGCGGTGACAGTACCGCCGTTGACGGTGACGTCGCCGCCGTTTCTTCCGAGGCCGCCGCCGATGCCGGCAAGACCCAATTCGCAGGTCGCGTCCGTGCCGTCTGCGGTGCCGGCGAAAAGCACGCCCATACCATCGCCCTCGGACTGAGCCCAGAGGGTGAGGCTCGTGCCCTCCGTCACTCTGATGCCTTGTGCTGAGGTCAGGGTTGCTCCGTCGCACAGGATGATATGTACGTTGCCGAGGACGGTAATTCCACCATAAATCGCCACATCCTGATTTACCACGTACCAGCCGGTTCCCAGAGCGTTCTGGTTGGTAAGCAGAGTGTAATCCTCGCAAATTTTATTGGGGTTTGTTTCGTCCGTGGGGTCCAAATAGGAGACAGCCTGTCCGGTGGACGGTTCAAAGTTTGCAGTCAGGCTGCGATTTGAGACAGCGATGAAGCCGTAGATCGGGCTGGTGCTGACCACGCTGCCGTTTTCTGTCCAGTTGAGGAAGTGCCAGCCCTCGTTGGGCACGGCAGTCAGGGTGACCGTGGCCGCCTCGGCATATTGTCCCGCGCCGGTGACTGTGCCGCCCTCCGTGGGATTGGCGGAAGCGGAAATGGTGTAGTAGGTCACGGGGATCTGCTCAAAGTTTGCCGTCAGGCTCCGGTCAGCGGAAGCGGTAAAGCTGTACGCTGCGTTGGTGCTGACCGTGTCGCCGTTCTCCGTCCAGTTGACAAAGCGCCAGCCCTCGTTGGGTACGGCGCTCAGAGTGACCGTGGCGCCCTGCTCATATTCTCCCGCGCCGCTGACCGTGCCGCCCTCCGTGGGGTTGGCGGAAGCGGAAACGGTATAGCACGTTGTGGGAATCGGCTCAAAGTTCGCCGTCAGGCTCCGATCAGCGGAAGCGGTGAAGCTGTATTCCGCGTCGGTGCTGACCGCGCTGCCGTTCTCCGTCCAGTTGACAAAACGCCAGCCCTCGTTGGGCACGGCAGTCAGAGTGACGGCTTGGCCTTCTTTGTATTGGCCGCTGCCCAAGGCAAAGCCGCCCTCCAGGGGAGAGGCTTCGGCGGATACTGTGTAGAGATGGCAGAAGGTAGCCGTTACGACCACGTCATAATCCGGCATGACGAAGCTGCTGCCGGAAACGGGGGCCATTTGGTAGGAGGTGACGCCCTCCTGGTATTCGGCCATCAGGAAGGTTTCCAGGGCGTAACCCTCTGCGGGCACAGCTTCCAGCGCTACGGTATCGCCCGGATTGAAGTAGTATTGGTTATTCACCACCTGGAAGCTGCCCCGCTCAGGCTGGTAATCAGCCGGGATGACTCTGCGGGTACCCTTCTGGAAGGCCGCCGCCAGAGCAATGTCCATCCGGGGCAGGGTGGTGTAGGCCGCATCGTAACTGATGATCTCCTGATCCGCAATGCTCATCCAGAACAGGAACTGATAGCCCGGGGCAGGAACGGCTGTCATGGTGACGTCGCCGTTATCCGCAATGACGGTCTGAACCGCGCCGCCCTCCGCCGGATAGAGGAAGCCGAAGACAGCCACCACCAGCATGTCCTCCTGGGGCACAAAGACGTAGGGATTCTCGGCGCTGAGAGCCTGACATGCTCCGGTGCTCTGGTCATACTTCATCCAGTAGAGGAGGGTGAAGCCATCCGCGGGAATCGCCTCGGCGGTGATTACGCCGGTCTCCTCATTCAGACTGTGGTTGAGCGTGCCCTTGCCCGAGGGGAACACGCCGAAGTTTACCGAGGCGGCGGGGATGGGCAAAAACTCTATGTTGATATTCGCGTCATAATCCGTCTGGAAGGTGATGACGTTTTCGGAAACACTGTAGCCCACGGGGAGGCCGGTGACGTGGCTGGCGTAGTAGCCCGCCTCCGGTTCCAGGGTCAGGGTCACCGTGTCGCCCTCGTAGTAGGGCCCCTCCGGAGACAGCACAGCGGTGCCGTGGCCGCTGCAGCTGACGTTGATATTGTTGGAGTACAGGCCGCGCACCCAGGTGTTGGCGGCGGGCATGCTGAACTTGCCGTCGCTGCCGATCCGCTGCCAGGTTACGGAGGCGGCGGTATGGTCGTCAGTTTCCTCGCCGATCTCGTAGGCGATGCTCCGCCCTTCCCTGGGCGGGGCGGTCAGAGTGACCTGGGTGCCGGGAACGTAAGAGTACAGGTTGGGGTTTATCTCCATGTCCAGGGGCTTATTTCTGTAGATGGAATATTCCCCATCCCGGATAAACAGTGCGTCCCACTCGCAGTCTCCCTGGAGTACGGTGGAATACTGACTGTTGTAGGATACCTCTTCAGTTTCATAATTTACCCATGCCACAAAGTGATATCCGCTTTTGGGCAAGGCAATCAGGATGATCGTCTGGCCCACGTAGTGCGCGCCGGAAGGGTAGACCATGAGGTTTGCGGCGTCCAGGCTGGGCTGGATGAAAAGGGATACTGTGCAGGGGTCGCCGTAGGCTGCCGGTTCCTCACCGGCAGGGCGGCGGGCGTCGGCTGCCTCAGAGGTGGTCCGACCCACTCTGTGGGTCTCCGCCCGAACAGGCTCCGGGGCCTCTTCCGCCGCCGGCTCCAAGGCGGGCGTGATAAGCGTTTCCGGGATTTCCCGGACCAGCGGCACCCGGACCGGGTCGCCGACGGTTTCCACTGCCGGCTCCGGATCCGTCTCCGGCATGGGGATTGCCGCTGAGATATCCGCCGGCTCAAAGGTCACTGACCGGGTCCGGGCCGTGTCGGCCGCCAGGGCGCTGACCGGGAGCAGGCTCAGCAGCATCAGCAGGCTCAGCAGGATTGCGATGATTCGTTTTGCTTTCATGGGTTCTCTCCTCTCGACTTCGCGAACTGTTTTTCGCTCTTCTGAAAACCTCCACAACTATATCATATTTTTTTGTTTTTGGGAGATTCTTACATAAATGTTATCAAAAAAACTGCCCGCCGCAAAAAAATGCGGCGGGCAGGCTGAATTTGCCGAATATACGGTTTTCTGGGTATCGGCTTAGATCAGCCGCGCTTCCGTAGGGGCGGCCAAAGCGGACCGGGCAGCCGGGCTCAGCTCCGGGCCTCCGCGGCGGCAGTCTCGGCTTTATCTTTCTCGTGGATTTTCCGCTTCTGTTCGTACATCTGCCGGTCCGCAATCTCCATCATGGGGCGGAAGCGGCTGCTGTCCGCCTGTTCCTCATAGGCACAGCCCACGGAAACGGAAATCCCTTCCCGGGCCAGGACGGAGTGGAAGCGATCGATCATCCGCCGGATCTCATCCTCCCGGCGGCCTTTGAGAAACACCAGAAATTCATCGCCGCCGATGCGGTAGCAGTTCCCCTCTGCGCCGTTGGCAAAGCACTCCCTGATGCAGGTCACTGTGGTAAGCAGCATCTGGTCGCCTGCGTGATGCCCTTTGGAGTCGTTCGTGTGCTTCAGATAGTTCACGTCCAGCAGAAGCACGCCCAGCGGCCCGCGGTAGTCCTCGTTTTCCATGAAATCCCGCTCCAGACAGTTGCGGTTCTGGAGCCCGGTGAGAGGGTCGGTCTCCGCCGCCGCCCGCAGAAAGCTTTCCAGCTCGGTCCGTCGGTCCCACTGCCTGTTGTGGGCGTCGACCAGCCTGCGAAGCTCGGTGATATCCCGGATCGGCTCGATCCGTCTGCTCTCGCCGATCTCCTTGGAATACTTTTTGATGGGCAGAACGATCAGCCGATAGAATATGACGAAGGTGGCGGACAGGAAGAGAATAATGGTAAAGATCGAAATCCACAGAAACAGACGCACACTGGAAACGTGTCTGCCCGCTTTTTCGGCGGCCGCGTCAAACTCCTGCTGCAGGGTCCGATTGCAGTTGCTGATGTTTTCCGCAATCCAGTAGCGAGTCTGCACGTAATCCTTTTCGATCATCATGCTTTTGGCGAGGCCAAGCCGCTCCTCCGGGGACATATTCTGCTCCTCCGGCGTCAGCTCAATCAGCGGAAGGCTGGAAAACTCCGGGATGGAGGCCGGCAGGGGATACACGGAATCCACCAGGGAAACGGCGTGGAGCTGTACCTCTACCATCCGGTCAGACAGGGCGGCGGCCCGCTCCACGTAGGCAAGCACGTCTTTGCTGACGTTGTAGCCCCGAAACCGTGCCAGGACCCTGGCGCCCCGGTCATTCGACCCCAGTTCCCGGGCATAGGTCACCAGAGGATCCGCAATCACCTCAGCGGGGGCGCTTCCCGCCAGCTGAATGAAGGTGCCGCTGGTCTCGGACAGAACGGTGTTGTTTCCTTGTAAGCTGGTGGCGTCCAGCTGGTAGCTGCCGGATTGCTTCATCAGATCGGAGAGCCGGGAGCTGGAGCGGTTCACGTCGGCAATCAGGAAGATAATGATGAGGTGCAGGGCAGCCACGACGATCAGAAGCGGAAACGCGAAAATATTCACCGGAATTCCGCCGGTTTTTTGGGCGGAAGCGTTGTTATCTTTCATGGGAAGGATCCTTTCTCAGAAACAGGCCGTGGCATACGCAGCCAGGGATCAGTTTTCATAACGAGATAAGTTTGTAGCATTTTAGCATATTTTCCACCGCATTTCAACAATCCTCCGTGTTTTTCTTGTGAAAAAGTCTACGGGAAACGCAGCGCGCTGCAAAAAAGAAAACTTTACGAGACAGTTGATTTTTCGATCAAATTCTGTATAATGATACACGAAGAACTGAGCCCCTCCCGCTTCCCCGGACCGGCGCGGAGGACAAAACAGACAGGAGGATCCCGCTATGGGTAAAACGAAATTTTCTGTGGTTATTCCCGCCCACAATGAGGCGCAATACATCGGCAAGTGCCTGCAGGCCATCGGTATTGCCGCCCGGGCCGTGGCGCCGGATGCGGTGGAAACCATTGTGGTGGCCAACCGCTGTACGGACAAAACCCGGGAAATCGCGGAAGAACTTGGGGCCCGGGTGCTGGTCAACGACGACAAGTGCATCGCGGCCATCCGAAACACCGGCGTCCGGGCCGCGGCGGGGGAGATCGTCGTGACCGTGGACGCCGACAGTCGGATGGGGAAGGAAGCCCTAAAGGAGATCAAGGAAAAGCTGGAAAGCGGGAAATATGTGGGGGGCGGCTCAAAATTCAAGTTCGACAGAGTAACCTTCGGCATGACCTGCTCCGCCCTGTACGTGGGGCTGAATCTGCTGCCGACGATGGTGAAAAACGGCGGCTTCCTCAGCGGGGCCATGTTCTGGTGCCGTAAGGAGGATTTTGACGCGATCGGTGGCTTTGACGAGAGCCTGATCAGCCTGGAGGACATGGATTTTGCCGCCCGCCTGAAAAAGCTTGGAAAACAGCGGAAGCAGAAGTACGGGACCCTGAAGCGCTCCCCCCTTGTGACCTCCTCCCGGAAGTTCGACGAGTTCGGAGACTGGTATCTGATCAAGAACCGCAAGCTGACCAAGCGGATCTTCACCGGCAAAGACCGGGCCGCCGCCGATCAGTTCTATTACGACCTCCGCTGAGGCCGGGGAAGGACGCCGAAGGGCGCCCGCCGCCGAAGCGTTAAAGGAGAAAACAGAAATGACTACCCCGCTGGAACTCAAACCCCTGACGCCGGAACAGGATTCCGCCGTGGCGGAAATCATCCGGAGTAATCTGCGCAAATTCCACCTGGACATTCCGGGAACCGCCTACTATGACAAGGCCCTGGATCGGCTTTCCGCCTTTTACCGGCAGCCCGGCCGGGCCTACTTCGTCCTGCTGGACCGGGGCGTCGTGGCGGGAGGCGTGGGCGTTGCCGAATTTCGGGGAGACTGCTGCGAGCTGCAAAAGCTCTACCTGGCCGACGAAGTCAAGGGCCGGGGCCTGGGCTATGCGCTAATCCGGCGGGTGGAAGAAAAGGCGAGAGAGCTGGGCTATCGCAGCATCTATCTGGAGACCCACACGAACCTGGCCGCGGCCATACACGTCTATGAGCGGGCCGGATATCGGGAGATTCCCAGGCCGGAGGGGGTAGTCCACGGCACCATGAACAAGTTCTATCTGAAAGAGCTTTTTTGAGACTGAGAACAAAAGAAAGAAACGGAGCCGATCCCATGAAAATTACCATGATCCACGGACAGAACCACAAGGGCAGCACCTACCATCTGGGGAAGCTGCTGGCGGAGCGCTTCCCGGAGAGCGAAATCAGCGAGTTTTTCCTGCCCCGGGATTTGGCGCACTTCTGCCTGGGCTGCTGTGCCTGCCTGGAGGACGAGACAAAATGCCCCTGCTACGGCGAGAAGCGGCCCATCATGGAGGCGGTGGAGGCCGCCGACCTGCTGATTTTTACCACGCCCACCTACTGCATGCACGCCTCCGCCCCCATGAAAGCCTTCATGGATCTGAGCTTTACTTACTGGCTGTCCCACAAGCCCCGGGCCTGCATGTTTCAGAAAAAGGCCGTGGTGCTTTCCACGGCCGCGGGCGCGGGGGCGAAGGGCGCCGTCAAGGACCTGAAAACCATGCTGTTCTATTGGGGTGTGCCCTGGGTGAGATCCTTCGGCGTCGCCGTACAGGCCAACGGCTGGGACCGGGTTTCCGAAAAAAAGAAGGCGAAGATTCAGAAAAGAGTTGCCGCTCTGGCAAAAGCCGTGGGAAAAAAGAAAAGAGTCCGGGTGGGACTCAAAACGAAGTTCATGTTCGGCCTTATGCGGATCATGCAGAAAAAAGGCTGGGGCGCTTCTCCCAGGGAAAGGGAATACTGGGCGCAGCAGGGCTGGCTTGCCGCCGCCCGCCCCTGGAAATAAGCCCCTTCGGATCAAATTACCCGGACAGGGGAGCGCGTCCCGCCGGGCAGTCATCCGCCCCAAACTCGCCGTCCCAAGCACCCTGTCGTATTCATGAGCAGCCTTTCTATACAATGAATACTCAGTGCCTTTTATGCGCGTTTTCCGGGCCGCTTGGAATATTTTTGTTCAATATTCCTTATTTTGCTTGCATTTTTTTGTGTGTGATAGAATTGTGTTGACTGGGCCCGGTCAAACAATTATAATTTGAAAGGATTCATTGTATATGAAAAGAATTCTCGCGCTTCTCCTGGTCGTGGTCATCGCCGCGACCGCTTTGAACATCCCAGCACTTGCGTACAGCATGAACGAAGACGGATACTATAAGGGAAAATACTATTCCGGTACGATTAATTGCGTCCACAGCTACGCCACCGCTACGCTCCGCTGGAACGACACCCGGTATCCCCTCACGGTAAAGACCCTTTTTATTTTCAAATATGATGATAATCCAAACGTAAGAATTCCCAATCCTCAATCCAAGACAGGCTATAGAGCGGTAAGTGATATAAATCATGTCGAGGGCAACCGAGATCAGACTGCTGTTTGTGCTTATCTGGACGGATATATTGGACAGGTACCGATTATCGATGGCCTTTGTTCATGGGCGCCTGCTCTTCCCAAATCGTAACTGTCGCCTGTAATTTGTCGGTGGCCCGGTGGTATGCCGGGCCACTGGTACTTCCACGAAGCAAGGAGAATCGAATGAAAAAAACAATTATATTGTTCTGCGCGTTATTTTCGTTTCTGCTGGCGGCCTGTGACAAAGCGCCGGAAAATGTCGGAGCCGAATTCGGGAATGCACCGCAAAATTCCGGAGCAGGCATTGTTACGGATGCATCTGGTTCTGATAAGCTTGAAAGCACAGGCGCTGCCAATCATGAGCCCTATGCGCTGAATTTTTCTCCCGGGGACAAGAGCCAATGCACATGCTTCAGCGGGCTGCTGGAGACGCCGGAAGGATATTACATGCCCCATCGTATAGAGGGAAAGGGTGATCCTTTTATCTATTTTTGCCCCAGAGGCGGAGATACCTTTCGCCCTCTTTGCAGCAAGCCGAATTGCAAGCACGACGACGAGAACTGCAACGCGTGGGTCGGATGGATGTTCTTTGGTGATTTGGGGTATTACAACGGCGAGCTTTATGCGGTGGATTATCATGAACTCAATGTGATCAAGATGAATCCGGACGGCACCGATCATCGGGTGGCTGCGTCAATCGCAGGCTATGTAGACGAGGAGAAATACAGTAATGTGTGCATTTTTCATCACGGAAAGATGTATATTTTTTGTAACGCGAGCTACGATTTGCCCCTGGAGGAGCAGGTGGATCGCCTGATGGTTCTGGACCTTGCGGACGGTTCCCACAAGGAGTTGGCAGCGGGATATTTTCAAACGGAGAGCCACATGTACCCGGACAGCTTTTGCGGGGATAAGGTCTATATGAACAGAAGAAATCCGGAAAACGGGGATAGTGATTCCCGGGAGTATAGTCTGATCGAGGTGGACGCGGTGACAGGAGAAGTGGATACCGTGCTTCCTAATCACGTAAGCGGCCTGTATGTGACGGATTCCACTTTGTACTATTACGAGCCGGACCTGACTTCCTTCGGATTCAAAGACAAAGTTGAGAATCCCGGCTTCCGGGAATACGACGTGGAAAGCGGAACGGTAAAGGACTGCGGCCTTCCGGCGGAAGGAGCGACGTGGGCAAGCTATGATGAAGAATACATCTATGCGGGAACCCCCTCGCGCAATAACCATAGAGATCAGACGATCTATTTTCTGTCCAGGGACTACGAGCTGCTGGACAGGCTTGAGTTGACAGACGGTATAGGCATTTGCGACTTCACCAGCGACCGGATATATTTTTGGGACTATTACGGTGAATCCATCACCCATTACATCGACAAATCCAAAATCGGTACCGGCGAGCTGGAGCTGATTCCTATCAAAATGGCGAGATAAGAGGAAAAAGGTGAACCTGGATGACTTCCTATACTGCGGAAGAAGCAAGCAGGATTAACAGGAGAAACAAGCGGCTGAAGCTCTGGAAGCGAGTTGCCTTCTGCGCGGCGTTGATTCTGATTCCGCTGGCTGTGATTCTGCATTTTTACCTCGGCGTGTATCACAGCATGTCGCCGATGAAGCTCAGCACGCCCACGGCCCGGGCATTTTGCGGTGAGATGGAGTCCCGGCACGGGGAGCTTGAATCCATCAAGGTGAGTTTTCGGGCTTTTGGCCACGTCACCGTTGAGTGCTCGGCGGATGAATGGACTGCAGACAGGGCTCGCGAAGTGGCGGAGGAAATCCTCACGCTCCTTTCGGATCCGGAGTTTCAAAAGGAGTACTCGGAGAAGCATGCCCGGCGCTACGAAGGCTTGGACCCGGAACCGCAATTTGCCGTGATTAGATTTGTGGGAACCCGGGATGGTCTCCCGGTATATACGTGGACCAGCTCCCGCCCTTTCGACGCGGTTGAGTCGGCGCCGAATTACAAGTTCAACTGAATATCTACGGCGGTCGGTTTTATGTCCTGCAAGGCATAAAATCGGCCGCTGTCATACAGTTACTTGCGGAAGCTACGCGTATGGACAAAGCCCCATGCCGCGTTAGTCTCCTGTCTACCGGACCACCGAGGAGTGGCGGTAGATGTAGAATTCCTCCTGGCTGGGCATCCACTTCTTTTCCCTGGGCGGGAATGTGGCGTCGAAGGCCTCCACTGCCGCGGCGTCGTCGCAGCAGTCGGCGGCGGTGCTGGGAATGTACATCCACCGTCTGCCGTCCAGGGCCCCCGGCACCAGCTCCCGCACCAGCAGGGCCGTGGGGAAGTTGCCCGCCGCGAAGCAGCAGACGTTTTTCTTCTTGCAGCTCACAAAGCCCCGGCTGACGTAGTTGCCCGGGTTGCCGAAGTTGACGTTCACGTCGTAGCCCATTTCCCGGCCCCGGGCGAAGCTGTGCTCCAGCAGGAGCTTGCCCAGCCGCTGCCGCTGAAATTCCGGGGCCACGCAGAGGGGACCGCAGGAGAGAATCTCCTTACGGAAGCCTGTTTCGTCTTCCAGCCAGGCTTTGGTATACATAATATTGCCGATGATCCGGCCCTCCCGTTCCAGCACGAAGGCCAGCTCCGGCAGGAAATCCGGGTGGCTTCGCATCTGGTGGACGTAGTAGTGTTCGTCCGCCCCGGGCTTGTAGACGTTCCAAAAGGCCTCCCGGGTCAGCTCCTCCACGGCCCGGTAATCCCGGGGCGTTTCCGGACGGATGGTGACGTTGTCCATTGTTTTTTCCTCCAGGCGCTCAGGTTTTCGATCCTGTCTATCATAGCACAGACGAATCTGTTTGTCCATAGCCCCGGGATTGCTGTTGCTTTTTCTCGCGGATTATGTATAATAGCGACGAAAACCAGTTGCGGCGGCGCGGTTCCGATGCGCCCTATGAGGAAGGAACAAACATGCGAATGCTGTCAGAGGCTCTGCTGGCCCGGTACGGAGAAAAAGTCTATAAGCTCTCTCTCAGCGCCGGCTGCACCTGCCCCAACCGGGACGGGACGGCGGGGGAGGGGGGCTGCGCCTTCTGCTCCGCGGGGGGCTCCGGGGACTTCGCCGCGAAGCCCGCCCCCATCGAGGCGCAGATCGCTGAGGCCAGAGCCCGGATTGCCCGGAAGACGGACGCGAAAAAGTTTATCGCCTATTTCCAGTCCTTTACCAACACCTACGGGGACCCGGCCCGGCTGGAGGCCCTCTATCGGCAGACCCTGGAGCGGCCGGAGATCGTCGCCCTCTCCCTGGGCACCAGGCCGGACTGCCTGGGGCCGGAGATCATGGACATGCTTTGCCGCCTGAATACAATCAAGCCCGTCTGGATCGAGCTGGGCCTGCAAACGGCCCACGACGAAACCGCCGCCCGGATAAACCGCTGCTATACCCTGGAGGTCTTTGCAGACGCCTACCGCCGCTTGAAGGCCGCCGGACTGACGGTGATCGTCCATCTGATTTTCGGCCTGCCGGGAGAGAGCCGGGCGGATATGCTGGACACGGTGCGCTATGTGGCGGGGCTGACTCCAGCCGTGGACGGGGTGAAGCTGCAAATGCTCCATGTGCTGAAGGGCACGGCCCTGGGCGCCCAATATGAGGCGGAGCCCTTCCCCCTGCTGAGTTTGGAGGAGTACGCCGAGCTGATTGCGGAGAGCGTCCGCATCCTGCCGGAAAGCACCGTCCTCCACCGACTCACCGGCGACGCCCCGGGCCCCCTGCTGCTCGCCCCCGAGTGGACCCGCAACAAGAAACGGGTGCTGAATACGATTCATCAGGCAATAGGCAGCAGGCAATAGGCAATAGAGGACGGGGGACGCGGATGGTTCAGGGTTCAGAGTTCGTAGGGGCGGATGCCCACATCCGCCCGTTGGCTCAGGATTCTGCACCTGTAGCGCGGGCAATCTGCCCGCCAAAAACTCCCCACCCCAGCTCAACCAACAGGCGAGTCATGTGGAAAACCGCGGTATGGTTTTATCTCTTTTCGGGTGCTATGATGGGCCCGTAAGCAAAACCGCAAAACAGAAACGTGGAGGTAACAATCATGGAACTCGGAAAGAAAATCAAACAACTTCGCTTCAAGGCCAGTCTCACCCAGGAGCAACTGGCGGAGCGGCTGGGCATCAGCCCCCAGTCCGTGTCCAAATGGGAAAACGCGGTGGCCATGCCCGACATCAGCACCCTACCCCTGCTGGCGGAGGTCTTCGGCGTCACCATCGACGATCTCTTTGACCTGAGCAGCGAGCAGCGCCTCAATCGCATCGAAAACCGGCTGGACGCGGAGGACAATCTGCCCCAGGATGTGTTCCTGGAGTACGAGGCATTTCTGCAGAACGAACTGAAGAACGAAGCCCACAAGCAGCGAGCCACCGATCTGCTGGCCTATCTCTACTGGCACCGGATGGAATCCTTCGGCCGGAAAGCCGGACATTATGCCAAAGAAGGCGTGCGGATGAATCCCGGCGTGAAGTGCAGTCAGTGGGTTCTGATGAAGACGAACGGTCATGTGAGCTGGGACTGGAACATGAACAACCATACCGACGCCATCGACTTCTACCGGGAACTGGTGGAGAAGAACCCGACGCTCCGGCTGCCCTGTCTCTACCTGATCGACAATCTGCTGGCAGACCGCCGCGCTGATGAGGCGGAGCACTATCTGGCCAAGCTGCGCACCCTGCCGGACGCCAATCCCATCATGAACGAGATCTACCGGGCCCATATTGCCCTGGCCCGCTTTGACGCGCCGACTGCGGATCGGATTATCGAGGAGCTGCTGGCGGCCCACCCGGAGGATGACGTCTGCCTGTTCGAGGCCGCCCAGTACTATGCCGCCAAGTGCGAGTACGACAAGGCCCTGGACTGCTACGAGCGGGATTTCGCCTGCGACCCGCGCCGCCCCCGCTTCCAGGACGCCCTGATGGGCATTGCCGACATCCACAAGATCCGCGGCGAATATGAACAGGCCGCCAAGACCTACGAACGGATTTTGAAGCTGCTGCAGGACGAGTGGGGCATGACCGAGGAAGACGAGATCAAAAACGTCAAGGCGAAAATTGCCGCCCTGCGGGAGAAAGTCAAGTAACATTCGTAGGGGCCGCCGCTGGCCGCCTGCCCGGGGCACAGACTGCCGGCAACAGGGTCTCCCGCTCCAAAGGAATTGAATCGGTACGAAAACGGGAGGCCATGGCTTCCCGTTTTCGCATCTGACGGGGAACAGCGTGAAATATCTGTTGCCTTTTTCCGGGAGCTGCGGTAAAATAAACGGAGAATTTCCGGGAGGAGAGAATCCATAGGAAATGTTGTTAAGAAGTACGTCAAGACCAACTTTGGGCCTACCTGCGGCTCGGCGGAGCTCCGTGCTCTGCGGGACGAATACGTGGAAAGAGCAAAGACTGTCTATGACCGGGAGCTGTCGTCCGGCGCGACGAAGCAGCAAGCCAGGGACCGCGCAATCGCCGCAGTCTCGGATATGGGGCGGGTGCTGTGGGAAAAGGATATCCCGAAAAAACAGATCAGATGGAAAACCCACATCGCCATCGTGTTTTTCTCTGCGGTGGCGATCCTGCTCCTTGGGGCGATCCTCCTGACCCACAGGGACCTCCATAGCGTGATCCTCGACTTCAAAGCTGTCGCCATCGCCATTGGCCTGCAAGCCATCGGCACGATTTGTCTGCTTCGGAAGACGTGGATCAAATTCATCCCGATCCTCTGCCTTGTGATTGGTTCTGCGCTTTTGCTTTTCCTCCTGAACCACTTGGACGTCGCGCATTACGACTATCGGGACCGGCTCGATCGGATCCAGTCCGTCGAGCTGATCGAGCTGACGGGGACGGCGTATTATGAGGCAAATTTTGAGGATGAATTGGAATATCAGGTGCTCCGCTCCATCGACCCGGCGGAGTGGGAGGCTCTGATTGAAGACCTTGCGTGTCTGGATTATCACTATTTCTTTCCAAATCCGCGATGGTGGTCCGGAGGCCCGGTGCGGCTCCTGATTCGCTTCGCCCCCGGGGAGGACGGGATGTGCTTCGCCATTATCGGAGAAAGCCCTGCCATTGGCACGGAAGAAGGCTCCCGGGTCAAAATCCTTGCCGCATCGTCTTTCTCCAACGGCTGGGAAGCCCTGGCGGAAAAGCACGGCCTGAGCAGCCAACCGTGAAATGTTCGGAGGACGCGGACGGCAAAGTGCCGTCCCTACGTTCCATGAGCCATAAGCTATGAGCCATGAGCCATAAGCCAACAATAAACCGGGAGGAATACCCCATGACCGAGATCGAACGACTGAAAAGCGTAGTGCAGACCCTGCGGAGCGAGCAGGGCTGCGACTGGGACAAGGTACAGACCCATGAGAGCCTGAAGCCCCCCTGTATCGAGGAGGCCGCCGAGGTGATCTGCGGCATCAACATTCTGAGCGCCACCGGCGACCCCACCAACCTGAAGGAGGAGCTGGGGGACCTGCTGCTGCAGGTGATGTTCCACGCGGTCATCGCCGAGGAGGAGGGCTTGTTTACATTCGAGGACGTGGTGCAATACGTCTCTGACAAGATGGTTCGCCGCCATCCCCACGTCTTTGCCGGGGTAAAGTACGCCTCGGACACCGAGCGCAACGCCGCCTGGGCCGCCGTCAAGGCAGCGGAAAAGGAGGGCCGGGACTGGGAAGAGGCCTATCTGGAGCCCGCCATGAACGAGGCCGCCGCTTTAATCGACCGGGCCAAGGCCCGAAAGGGATTTGTGTAGGATAGACCACTCCTGCGGCGGCCTGCTCCGGCAACGCCGCGTTGGGGACGGAATACAGCGCAACGGGTAAAGGTCCACACCGTAGGGACAAGCAGTGCTTGTCCGCGTTTGCAAAGCAAACAATCGCCCCCAGGGCGATCCAGCCAGGTGCGTTATCAATACCGGGCCGGATTTGCCTGCGGCAAATTGCATTCGTTCCGAATGCCGGACAAGCACTGCTTGTCCCTACGTCCATAATCAATCTGTTGCAACGCAGCGGGGACAAGCTTTGCACAGGCCATGGCGCCATTGCGCTTCATCGGCAGGAAAAGACTTTCCCTCTGAAAAAAATCTTGCAATCAAGGGCAATAGCATGTATAATATATTCTACTTAAAATTCTGCACATTATGTAGAAGAGAAGAATCTATCGGAAAGTGAATGAACGCGAATGGATATTTTTGCGAAGTGTGACAAGCCTTCAACCGCCCGGGAGCTGATTGCCCAGGGCGTCTATCCCTATTTCCATGCTCTGGAATCCCGGCAGGACGTGGAGGTCATCATGGAGGGCAAGCGCCGGATCATGCTGGGCTCCAACAACTACCTGGGCCTCACCACCCACCCCGAGATCATTGAGGCCGGCATCAAGGCCTTCGAGAAGTTCGGCTCCGGCTGCTCCGGCTCCCGGTTCCTGAACGGCACCCTGGAAATGCACTTGGAGCTGGAGGCGGAGCTGGCCAGGTTCCTCCGCAAGGAAATGGTCATCACCTTCTCCACCGGCTTCCAGTCCAACCTGGGCATTATCTCCGCCATCGTGGGGCCCCACGATTACGTGATCTGCGACCGGGAGAACCACGCCTCCATCTATGACGGCTGCAAGCTCAGCTACGGCACCATGCTCCGCTACCGCCACGCGGATATGGAGGATCTGGAGCGTCAGCTCCAGAAGGTCCCCGAAAACCGGGGCTGCCTCATCGTCACCGACGGCGTGTTCTCCATGGGCGGCGACATCGCCAAGCTCCCGGAGATCGTGAAGCTGGCCAAGCAGTACGGCGCCGGCGTCATGGTGGACGACGCCCATGGCCTGGGCGTCATCGGCGAGGGCGGCCGGGGCACCGCCAGCTACTTCGGCCTGGAGGATCAGGTGGACATCTACATGGGCACCTTCTCCAAGTCCCTGGCCTCTCTGGGCGGCTACTGCGCCACCTCGGAGCGGATCGGCTTCTACATCAAGCACGCCTCCCGGCCCTTCATCTTCTCCGCCTCCATGACCCCTGCCAGCTGCGCCACCGCTCTGGCGGCCCTGCGGCATCTGGAGGCCCATCCCGAGATCGTGGATCGGCTGAAGGACAACTCCTCCTACGCCCGGGAGTGCTTCCACAAGAAGGGCGTCCGGATCATCGAGGCCGAGACCCCCATCGTCCCCATCTACACCTACGAGGTCATGAACACCCTGGAGAAGGCCAGGCTGGCCTACGATGCCGGAGTTTATGTAAACCCCGTTCTGCCCCCCGCCTGCGCCGAGGGCGAGTGCCTGCTGCGCACCAGCTACATGGCCACCCATACCCACGCCCTGATTGACGAAGCCACCGACATTCTTGCAAAGGTGTTGAAGTAATATGCGCAGTACCGTCGCCATTGTCACCGGCGGCAGCTCCGGCATCGGCCTGGCCGCCGCCCGGGCCCTGCGAGACAAGGGCCTGAGCGTCTATATCCTCTCCCGTCATCCCTTCACCGAGAAGGGCCTCCATCACCTCTGCGTGGACGTGGCCGATGAGCGCCAGTGCGCCGAGGCGGTGGAGACGGTCCGCCGGAAGGAGGGGGACCTGGATCTGCTGGTGAACTGTGCGGGCTTCGGCATTTCCGGCGCCGTGGAGTTTACGGAGCAGGCCGAGGCCAGAAAGCAGATGGAGATCAACTTCTTCGGCACGGTGAATATGACCCGGGCCGTGCTGGGCTACATGCGCCAGCGGGGCAACGGCCATATTGTCAATATCAGCTCCGTGGCCGCGCCTGCCGCCATTCCCTTCCAGGCCTACTACTCCGCCACCAAGGCGGCCATCAACGCCTGGACGGCGGCTCTGGCCAACGAGGTGCGGCCCTACGGCGTCACGGTGACAGCCGTTCAGCCCGGGGACATCAAAACCGGCTTCACCGCCGCCCGGGAGAAGTCCGTGGCCGGCGACGAGGCCTACGGCGGCCGGATCTCCAAATCCGTGGCCAAGATGGAGCACGACGAGCAGAATGGCATGGACCCCGCCAAGGCCGGGGCCTATATCGCCAAAATTGCCCTGAAAAAGAAACCAAAGCCGGTCTATACCATCGGCTTCAGCTATAAGGCCATATGCGTCCTGCTGAAGCTCCTGCCCTCCCGCTTTGCCAACTGGGCCATCGGGAAGCTGTACGCGTAACCATTCAAAGTGCAAAATGCATTGTGCAATATAATGTCGTATTCTGATGGCATTCTGCATTCTGCATTTTGCATTTTGCATTTCGAGAGGATCATCATGCCCAATATTTTCGACTACCTCCACTGGCGCGCTGACGTGCCGTTTTCCGCGGCGCCCTTCAACGACGTGGATAATTTGATTCTGTCCGAGCTGGTTTACACCGACTTCGGCGGCATTGTCTCCGACGATGGCAGCGCTGTTTCCCTGGCGGAGGCCCGGGATCGCTTCTACGCGCTGCACGAGCGGGCGGAGATCGAGGCCCGCACCGCCTATTCCTACACGGCCCGGGCGCCCTTTCTCATGGACGCCATGCTGGAAGGAGCCCGGTTCCGGGAGCTGCGGCTGTGCGCCTATGAAACCCTCACGGACAAGGACGATGCGGTCCAGTTTGCCGCCGTGACCTTCCTGCTGCCGGACGGAACCGCCTTCCTGGCCTTCCGGGGCACCGACGGCACCGTGGTGGGCTGGAAGGAGGACCTGATCCTCTCCTACCACAGCGGCACCGTAGGTCAGCTCCGGGCGGCGGACTACCTGGCCCGGGTGGCGACGCTGACGGACCTTCCCCTGCGGGTGGGAGGCCACTCCAAGGGGGGCAACTGCGCGGTCTATGCCGCGGCCATGGCGTCCCCGACTGTTCAGGACCGGATCGAGCGGATCTGGACCAACGACGGCCCCGGCTTCCGGGAGGAGGTCCGGAGCCGGGAGGGCTATCAGCGGATTCAGCCCAAATGCGTCTCCATCGTGCCGGATACCTCCGTGATCGGACTGCTGCTGGACTGCGACTGCCTGTGCAAGGTGGTCAAGAGCAGCGCCGACGGCCTGGTCCAGCATGACGGCTTTACCTGGGAGTGCGGCCCCACGGACTTCCTCCTGGCGGAGCAAAGCCGGAAGGGCGCTTATTTGGAGAAGGCTGTGGACCACTGGGTTGCCCGGCAGGACGACGCTACCCTCCGCTCCCTGGTGGATTCCCTGTTTACCGTCTTCGAGGCCACGGGGGAGGAGACCTTCCACTCCATGGCCGCCAAAAAGATACGTACCGCCGAGCTGATGATGGCCGCCTTCCGGGCTTTGCCCAAGGAAAAGCAGCGGGAGCTGCTGGCCGCCACCGGCAAGATCGTCACCAGCACGGGAGCCACAGCAAAGCAAATGCTGATGGAACGGGAAGATGGGGAAGAAATTGAGGATTGAGAATGGAGCATGATCCGGATATTCAATTCTCAATTCTCCATTCTCAATTCCGCTGCATAGTGGGCCGACGGAGCACATATACTGCCCAGAGGTGGTATGATGCGGTTCTTCCGAAGATTTCCCCTGGGGCGAATGCGGCGGCCCCGGCTTCGCCCCCTGCGGCCCCGGACCAAAGTATTGCTGTTGGCCCTGCTGCTGATTTTTGTACTGTACCTGCGCTTCGGCTGGCTGCCCACGGTGCGGGCTCTGGTGACGATGGAGGTGGACAACGAGACCTCCAACCTGATCAACGAGGCCATCGACGCCTACCTGGCAGGGGGCGGGCTCAGCTATGAGGACCTGGTGACCCTGGAGCGGACCGCCGACGGAGACGTAGCCGCCGCCCGGATCGAGCTGGCAGCCGTGAACCGGATGAAATCCGTGATCCTGCGGGAGCTGGATCAGCGTATTCCCGGCCGGATCCGGGAGAGCGTCCGGGTCCCCCTGGGGAACGTGATCCTGCCCGTCCTGTTTTCCGGCCACGGGGGCAGCCTGCCGGTCCGGGTCATCTCTCTGCGCTCCACCAATGCCGCCCTGGAGAGCGGCTTTTCCCAGGCGGGGGTCAATCAGACCCTGCATACCCTGTCCCTCCGGGTGGAGGTGGATCTGCTTCTGCTCAGCCCCGGGGGCATTTTTTCCCGCCAGGTTTCCGCCACCGTCCCCGTGGCCCAGACCATCATCGTGGGGGCCGTGCCGAACGTGCTGCTCTCCGCCCCGTAGCGGCGCACACCGGTGCGCCACGGAGCGCAGTTGAACGTTGAAAATGGAAAGTAGAAAGGAATCCTGAACACGCGCTTCTGCGCGGGACGCCCTTCCCCCGAAGGGGGGAGCGTCCCCGCGGAGGAAACGAGGCAAGCTCCCCGTACGGAAGAAACAGGATAATCCGCCCATGTGGGGGCAAATGACAGGCATCAGACCAATCCGAACAAGGAGAATGAACACCATGGACCCGAAAGAAGAAGTTATCCAGCTGACCAAAACCCTCAACGAGGCCAACTACCGCTACTACGTCCTGGACGACCCCGACATGCCGGACTTTGAATACGACCGGCTGCTGCGGCGGTTGGAGGAGCTGGAGGCGGCCCACCCGGAGCTGGCCGCGCCGGATTCCCCCACCCGCCGGGTGGGAGGCATGGCCCTGAGTCAGTTTGAAAAGGTGGAGCACACTGTGCCCCTGGAGAGTCTCCAGGACGTGTTCTCCCTGGAGGAGCTGGCGGAGTTTACCGAGCGGGTGGCCCAGGCGGTTCCGGACCCGGAATACACCGTGGAGCCCAAGGTGGACGGTCTGTCCGTGGCCCTGGAGTATGTGGACGGGGTCTTTGTCCGGGGCGCCACCCGGGGAGACGGCCGCATCGGCGAGGACGTCACCGAAAATCTGAAAACCGTCCGCTCCATCCCCATGAAGCTGGAAAACGCCCCCCGGCGACTGATTGTCCGGGGAGAGGTCTTCATGCCCAAATCCGTCTTTGAAAAGCTGAACGAAGCCCGGGAAGCGGCGGGGGAGCCTCTTTTTGCCAATCCCCGGAACGCGGCGGCGGGCTCCCTGCGGCAGCTGGACCCGAAGATTGCCGCCAGGCGCCAGCTGGATATTCTGATTTTCAATTTGCAGCTCTGCGAGGGCCGGGAATTTGCCACCCACGCCGAGACCCTGGACTACCTGCGGAGCCTGAAATTCAAGGTCATTCCCTATACCCTCTGCACCCGGCAGAGGGAAATCGACGCCCAAATCACCGCCGTGAACGAAAACCGCGGCGAGCTCAGCTACGACATCGACGGAGCGGTGGTGAAGCTCAACGACCTTTCCGCCCGGCAGAAGCTGGGCTCCACCGCGAAATTCCCTCGCTGGGCGGCGGCCTACAAATACCCCCCGGAGATCAAGGAGACCGTCCTGCGGGAGATCGTGGTCCAGGTGGGCCGGACCGGTGTGCTGACGCCGAAGGCTGTGGTGAACCCGGTCCGTCTGGCGGGCACCACCGTTACCAACGCCACCCTCCACAATCAGGATTTCATCACCGAAAAGGACATCCGGATCGGGGACACCGTCCGCATCCGCAAGGCGGGGGAGATCATCCCCGAGATTTTGGAGGTGGTGCCGGAGAAACGGCCCGCCCATGCCGTACCCTACCTGCTGCCGGAGCGCTGCCCCGTCTGCGGGGCCCCCGTGGAGCGGGACGCGGACGGAGCGGCCCTCCGCTGCACCGGCGCCGAGTGCCCCGCCCAGCTCAGCCGGAACATCGCCCACTTTGTCTCCCGGGACGCCATGGACATCGACGGTCTGGGAGACGCCATCGTGGAGCAGCTGATTCAGCAGGGCCACATCCAGTCTCCCGCGGACCTCTACTACCTGACCCTGGACCAGCTTTCCTCCCTCTGGAAGAAGGGGGACAAGGCCCCCAAAAAACTCCTGGACTCCATCGAGGCCAGCAAGAAAAACGACCTGTCCAAGCTGATCTACGCCCTGGGCATCCGCCAGGTGGGCGCCAAGGCGGGCAAGGTTCTGGCCCGGGCCTTCGGCACCCTGGACGCCCTGATGGAGGCGGACGAGGAGCGGCTCACCCAGGTCCCGGACGTGGGAGCAATCACGGCCCAAAGCATTGTTTCCTGGTTCCGCAGCGAACAGAGCCGCCACATGATCCGGCGGCTGCGGGAAGCGGGGGTCAATTTCCGCTGCGAGCTCGAGATCACAGACCGCCGCTTCGAGGGGAAAACCTTTGTCCTCACCGGGGCCCTGACAAAGTTTACCCGGGAGGAGGCCCAGGAGAAGATCGAATCCTTCGGCGGCAAGGCCAGCGGCTCCGTGTCGAAGAAGACCAGCTACGTGGTGGCCGGCGAGGCCGCCGGCTCCAAGCTCCGCAAGGCCAACGAGCTGGGTATCCCGGTGCTGAACGAGGAAGAATTTTTGCAGATGCTTCAATAGGGATCAGGGATCAAGGATCAGAGTTCACAGTGCGTAGGGGGCGGCGCCCTCGACGCCCCGCAAGCCGCGACAAGTGACAGGTGACAAGCGGCGCCCTCGATGCCCCGCGAAAATGATTAATTGTCAAACGGGCAGCCCGGCCACGCGCCGGACTGCCCGTTTCATGTCATTTATGGTTTTCCAATTCAAAGAATTGGAAAACACCGAAAATTCTCAATTCTTACTTCTCAATTCTCAATTATTTTCGAGCGCCGTGATCTTATCCACCCGCCGCTGGTGCCTGCCGCCCTGGAATTCGGTGTTCAGGAAAATATCGATGATCTCCATGGCCATCATGGGGGGTGTGACGGCGGCGCCCAGGGCCATCATGTTGGCGTCGTTGTGCTGCCGGGTGAGGCGGGCGCTCATGTGGTCGTGGAGCAGGGCGCAGCGGATGCCGGGGACCTTGTTGGCCACGATGGAAACCCCGATGCCGGTGGTGCAGCAGACGATGCCCTTTTCACATTCTCCGGAAGCGACTGCCTTGGCGGCAGGTCCGGCAAAGTCCGGATAGTCGCAGCTGTCCGGGCTGTTGGTGCCGAAGTCCTTGTAGGCAAGACCCCGGCTGTCCAGATGTGCTTTGATGGCCTCCTTCAGCGCCAGCGCGCCGTGGTCACAGGCGAGTGCGATCATAGTGTGTTCCTCCTTTGATGCAATGCGAAATGTGGATTAAATCAGCCGTTCCCGGAGCAGCCCGGAAAGGGGGAGCGCCCAGGCGGCAGTGTGAATAAAGAGATACCAGGCGATTCCGGCCAGGGTCATAAGCAGGGGGAAGAACCGCTGCTTGCCCAGGTTTGCGTCCCGCAGGATGCAGGCGGCGCTGAGGGTCAGGCCCAGGGTGGGAACGCAGTGCCAGGTGGAGAACCAGAGCAGAAGCTGGGCGGCCAGCACCGCCAGAACGAAGTAGCCCCGGGCGTCCCGACGCTTTCTGGCCAAAATCCAGGCGGAGCAGCAGCCCCAGATTCCGAAGCCCAGCAGCGGGGCGTCCACCATCAGATCCGCCGCGGCGGCGATGCTGGGATAGTAGAAGCTCAGGGTCGCCTCCCGGAGCAAATCCCGCAGGGCGGGGAGGACCTTGGAGGCGTCAAAGGGGAAGAGATAGCCGCCCTTTGCCAGAACGGGGTGCAGAATGGCTGCCAGACCATAGGAGAGGGCCAGCGTCAAAAGACCGAAAACCAGAGCCAGCAGCAGCTTCATGCCGGGAAGACGGCGGCTGCGGAGCTGGTGAATCAGCTTGTACCAGTGGACCGGGGGCCAGCAGGGAAGCAGCCAAAGGAAGGCGGGCCGCAGGGCGATGGCGGGCGCCAGCGCCAGAATCGAGCCCAGATACAGCAACTCGGCCGGGAAGCCGGGCTTGCCTGCCCGGAGGTAGAGAAGCAAAAGCAGCAGGCTCAGGGCCAGCAGGGAGTTTTCCCCATGGCAATTGGCTGCCGAGGCGGCAAAAAGCAGGGCGCCGGGCAGAGCGACCCAAAGACCTTCAAACAGAACGGTGAGCAGGCAGTAGACCGCCGCGCCCCCCAGGGCGCTCAGACTCAGTGTCAGGATCCAGTCCTTTCCCAGCTCCAGGCTGCCGAAGCCGCCGGCGCGGATGAAGCCCACGTTGGCCAGCCGTCCGAAGGCCAGGGCGCCGGACGCCAGCAGAAGCAGCAGCAGGGCCCAGAGGCGCAGCTTGGGGGTTCCCATCAGCTTCTGCCGGAAGGGGAAGCCGCCGGTGCGGTAGCGCCGGACCCACTCAATAGACTTGGGGCTCCGCTCCATGGCCCGGGCGGCGAGAATCCGCCACAGAAGGCCCAATATGCAAAACAGCAGCGAGGCGGCAACGACCGGCCAGTAGGGCTGGAGCTCGTCAAACAGCTGCATCCAAATCACCTCCGCCCCTCAGTATAACAAATATTCCTCCCATTGGCAACGGATTTTTCCGTTTCCGCCGAATATTTTTTTGATTTTTTTCCGTGTTTCCTGCAATCTTTTTCCCGGAAAAACGTCTATCAGTTTCAGGGAACATTTTTTTGCGAAGAGCGTCTAAAAGCTGTACACAAGCAGGAATGCTGTTTTCTTGCCCAAAATCGGACGCAAGACGAAAAAAACTATTGCGGCCCCAGGCACAATGCAGTAAAATAACAGGGAATCGAAAGAAACGATTCCCCGATTGAAAAGGAAAGGAAATGAAAAAATGAAAAAGATCATTGGCTTGCTTCTCACCCTGGCGCTGACGCTGGCTCTGTTTGCCGGCTGCACGAACGACCCGCAGACCAGCTCTACCGCGGCGCCCACCCAGACGACGCCCCAGACCCAGCCCCAAACCACGGAAAAGACGGAGCCCGTCACCACCGAGGCGCCTGCGAATACCACCGCCGAGCCCACCGACGCGGTGACAGAGTTCCGCTTCACCCGGGAGAACTTCCCCCGTCTGGACGGCTCCACCGCCTGCCTGCCCATGGCGGAGGCCGTCTGCTCCGTGCTGCTGGGCGAGAGCCGGGAATCCGTGCAGGACCTGATTTCCTTCAACCGCACCACCCAGTCCTTCCGGAACCTGATGGCCGGGGACTGCGACCTGATCCTGGCCGGCGAGCCCAACGCGGCGGTCTTCCAGGAGATGGACGACGCCAAGTTTGGCTATGACATCGAGCAGATTGCCACCGACGCCCTGGTTTTCTTGGTGAACGAGGCCAATCCCGTGGACAATATCACCACCGAGCAGCTCCGGGACATCTACTCCGGCAAGATCACCAACTGGAAGGAAGTGGGCGGCATTGACGCTCCCATCATCCCCCTGCAGCGGAATGAGGGCGCCGGCTCTCAGGCCCTGATGAAGAAGCTGGTGATGCAGGACGTGGCGCTGATGGACGCGCCGGAGGAATACATCCCCAGCTCCATGGGCGAGCTGATGAGCGCCGTGAAGAGCTATGACGAGAGCGCCAACGCCATCGGCTACTCCGTCTACTACTATGCCAACGATATGGAAATGGCCCAGGGCCTGAAGCTCCTGAAGGTGGACGGCGTGGAGCCCAACCGGGACACCATCGCCTCTGAGCAGTACCCCCATCGCAACGCCTACTACTGCGTGATCGCCAAGGCCGCCAAGGCGGGCAGCCCCACCCGGATTCTCTACGACTGGCTGGTCACCGAGGACGGCCAGAAGCTCCTGGACATGGAAGGCTACGTGACCAATAAGTGAGAATTGAGAACTGAGAATTGCGAATTGAGCGTTGAGAACTGAGACGTAGGGCGGCCGCCTGTGCCCTTCATGGGTAGACCCCAGGCCGCCGCGCCCCCGCAGGGGCGGCGGGGAATTGACAATTGAGAATTGAGAATTGACAATTTGTGGTGTTTTCAAATTGCCATTTGAAAACATTGAAAAAGTGTTGGCGACAGCGCAGCTCCGTAGGGGCGGCAAAACCTCCCCTGCCAAGGGGAGGGGGACCGGCGAAGCCGGTGGAGGGGTGTTGCCCGGTTCCAGCAGGGAACAATCGCCCGGCAGGGCGATCTGACCTGGTCCGATGCCGATACCGGTTTGGATTTGCCTGACGGCAAATCGCCTTCGTGCCGAAGGCCGGGACGCTCACCCTTTGCGGGGTAAGAGCGTCCCCTACGGGAGTGCTGCAACGCGGTGCGTCCCGTGGCGCACTGGTGTGCGCCGCTACAGGGTCCTGCGGCCTGACCCCATGCCGCCGTGACCCCCGCAGGGGCGGATGTCCACATCCGCCCTTTCCCCCGAACAAACACACGAAACAAAAAGGAGACCAAACGCCATGAAAAGAATCTCTGCGATCCTTTGCGCGGTTTCCCTGCTTATAACCATGTTTGCGGCCTGCAGCGATCCAGGCACCCCGTCCTCCGTCACGACGACGGCGCAGACGGAGGACGCTCAGACCGCTGTACCAACGACCTCGACTGCCGCTCCCACTGCCCCGCGGATTGACGATGCTTCCTCTGAGGACATGGATGACGACTGGCTTGATACCCTCGAGGACCTTCCCACCCCGACCGAGTCCCCGGTGACGGAGCCCCCTGTGACCGAGCCCCTGGTTGTCGGACCTGTTCACGTCCTCACGGACTATTCCGCCTACACGCCCTACGCCGGTTCCGGGGCCAAGTACACCCGTCTGCGGGAGGGGCCCCTGGATCACTTCGAGCCCTCCGACGACTACGGCGGGGTCTACCCCTATAAGGCTGCCCAGTTGGTGGACAGTGACAGCTCCGGACACAGCTGGGACGGCGTTTCCATGTACGGTATCGTGGACCGGAACGGCCGGATTCTCACCGATGGGATTTATCAAACAGTCTATGCCATGAGGATAGGGGACGATTATAGCGATTCTGACCCCGGTTACCAGCCCTTCTGGATCACGGAACGCTATGAAAATCCCGTGATACACGAGGAAGAGGAATGGCTGAACAATCACATGAACAATGTGGAGCTGGACATACATTGCGGCGTGATTTCCATGGACGGCAGCTTTGCGCTGCCGGACGTCTATTCACGGATTGAGGCGCTTTCGATGGGCTTTTGCTGCTACCGGGCCGGGATCGTCGAGGTCTATGACGACCGGGGCGAGCGCCGATTTGATCTGAAAAACATCCCGGAAGCGGGCGTTTCTTTGGCGTATGGGGACGGCCTCTATCTGCTGTCTGTCTACTATCCCGGAGAGGAATACAGCCGCAGCACGGAGGAACACTGGTTTCTGGATGAAAAGGGGAAGCGGGTCCTTGGGCCCTACGCGGACGCAAACTGCTTTAGCGAGGGTCTGGCTTGGGTTGCCTTGGAGCAGGGCCGCTACTGCTTCATTGACAAAAAAGGAAACCCGGTTTTCGACGGAATAGAAGGAGACCGCAATGGCGGTACCGCTTTTCAGAACGGAATGGCAATCATTTTCGTATCGTGGAACGAGGCGGAGAGACGGGTAATCCTGATCGATCGGGCGGGAAATCTGATTCTTGAGTGCTCCAAATCTCTGGATCGTTACGATGCCGAATGCGGCTTCATGCTGCACGATTTCGACTCCAGCACCGAGTATTTCTATGACATGAACGGCCAGCTACTGGTCAGCGGGGCCAACGTGGATTGCCTGGACGCAGACACCTTCGTGGAGTATAATTCTGGTTCAATCCGAATCTTTCGCCTGAATGGGGAGGAGATAGTCTCTGATGTGTCGATGTACCTGGATTCTGCTGTAATCCTCTTAGAGGGGAAGGTTACCATCGGTTATCTGGGAGATACGGCGGAGGACGCAAACGGGAAGAGACACTTCTACTTCGTGCCCCGGGATCTGTCGGCCGTTATCCCCTTCGATGCGGAGCAGGCAGCGTATCCGGGAAATTGGAACTATTACGACTTATACTTCCGGAATGCAAAAATCTGGGATCCGGCTGTCGGTCGAAGTTTTCTGAAGATTTGGGACAAGGATGCCTGGGTCATTGCGGACGACACGGAGATATACGCGAGAATCCCGGTGAAGACGAAGAATTTTAATCTGTGGGGCGACCGGGTCCGGTATGTAACAGAACAGGCCAGCGTCATGACGGACCTGGAGGGGAACGTAATTTTCTTCTATCCCCTGAACGCGGAAGACTGAACGGGTGACAATTGACAGGTGAGTTCAATGCTCGGCAGCGGCGCACTGAGGTAGCGCCACGGTTCAGTCATTGCCTGCGGCAATGACGCCGCCGGATCGGCGGCAGGAGGCATCAGGGGATGCCTCCCTGCGGCAACGGCGACTGGTTCAGCGCCCGTAGGGGCGGACCTTGCCCTGCTTCGCACAGCGCCATACGAACTCCGAAAACAAAACAAAAAGGAGACCAAACGCCATGAAAAGAATCTCCGCGATCCTCTGCGCGGTTTCCCTGCTTATAACCATGTTTGCGGCCTGCGACAATTCGCCTGCCGCCACGACCCAGCCCACCACCTGGGCGGAGGTTCAGACCACCACCGCCCCGGCGACGCAGACCGAAACGCTTTCCCCGGAGACGACGCCTCCGGAAACCGGCTACCAGGCCGGCGGCTCTACCACGGCGGGCGGCATTACGGTCTACACGGACCCCTCCGCCTACGAGCCCTACGCCGGCTCCGGGGCAAAATTTACCCGTCTGCGGGAGGGAGCCCTGGACCACTTCGAGCCCTCCGACGACTATGGCGAGGTCTATCCCTACGTGGCCGCCCGGGTGTTTGGCTGCGACAAGGAGGGCAATTCCTGGCAGCTCGGTTCTATGTACGGTCTTGTGGACCGGAACGGCCGCATCCTTACCGACGGGATCTACACAAAGCTTACCCCCCTGAACTACGTGGATTATGAGTCCCCCACCTATGAAAACAACTACCAGCCCTTTTGGATCACCATGCGCTACGGCGACCCCGTGACCAGGCAGGAAGAGTACGAAGGGGAGACCTACAGCTGGGTGGAGGCGCCGGAGCTCTGCGGCGTGATTTCCATGGACGGCAGCTTTGCCCTGCCGGAGGAGTACGAATATGTGACGCCTCTGCCAGAAGGCTTCTGCTGCGTTCGGGAGGACCGGAGCTTTGAGGTCTACGACGGCCGGGGCGAGCTTTGCTTCACCAGCCGACAGGTGCTGGATGGGAAGGAGGACTACTGGAATCTGCAATATGGAGACGGGCTCTATCTGCTGATCCGCTACTTTGAGAGCAGCGAGGAAAGCCAGTGCTGGTTCCTGGACCGGGATGGAAACAGGGTCCTGGGGCCCTACAGGGAAGCGAACTGCTTCCATGAAGATCGGGCCTGTGTCTCCCAGGACGGAGAGCACTACGGCTACATCGACAAGAACGGGACGATGATCACCGGCGGCTACGACGACTACTCCTATAATTTCCGCAACGGTCGGGCAATCCTGCGGAAAACGGACGGCGGCTCTGCCGTCATCGACAGGGACGGCAAGGTCGTGCTGGAGATCGGCAGCGACGCGTGGCTCAACCTTGCCCCCTGCGGCATCGAGGTCCAGCAGTACAGCGGCTCCAAGGTGAGCTTCTATGACTGGGACGGAAACGAATTGGTCACCGGCGACAACTATCTGAGCTGTCTGGACGCCGACACCTTCTATGAGCGAGTGGGCAGCTCCACCCGGATCTTTCGCCTGAACGGCGCGGAGCTGACCCTTGCGGGCAATTACTATTTTAGTACCGCCGTGACGGTCCTGGACGGGGAGAGCGTGTCCGGCTACATGGGCGACATCTATGTGGAGGGCACGGGGAATTACAAATACACTTTTGTTCCCGGAGATCTGTCCGGGTCCGTCCCCTATCCCCAGGAGAAGCTGTCTTTCCCCGGACAGGAGTATTACTATTTTTCCAACATACAGGATCAGCGCAGCGGCGAGCGGTACTGGCTGGTTTGGGACGAGGACGCCTGGATCGCTGTGAGCGAGACGGGGAACCAGCTTCGGATTCCTCTGCGGACGGCAAATCCCATCCTTCGGGGCGACCGGATTATGGCTGTTACCGACCGGGCCTGCGTCTACCTGGACCTGGAGGGGAACGTGGTCTTCTCCTACCCGCTGAACGCGGAAGACTGACGGGAATTGAGAATTGAGCGTTGAGAATTGAGACGTAGGGCGGCCGCCTGTGCCCTTCATGGGTAGCCCCTCAGGCCGCCGTGCCCCCCGTATGGGCGGCCGGTGGCGCCCGTCTCGCCCGCAGTCCGTCCCTGCAAGAAAAACCCGCACGTTTCCATGTCTACGGAAACGTGCGGGTTTTACGTCTGTTTTCACTGCGCAATGCTCAGCCGGAGATACGCTTCCCGCAGCTCCGAGGCCAGGTACAAGGAACCGTAGGCCAGAATCGCCCCGTCCCTGGGGGTGGCTTCCAGGGCCAGACGGACGGCCTGGGCGGGGCTTTCGCAGGCCCGGACGGGCTTGCCATAGCGCTCCAGCAGCTTTGCCAGGGCCTCCCCGGACAGGGCCCGGGGGTTGGAGGGGGTCAGGGTGAAAAAGCGGCTGGCCAGCCTGCCGGTGCGGTCGTACATGGAGGCGTAGTCCTTGTCCGCCAGCACGCCGGTGATGACGCTGAGTTCCCGGCCGGCCAGGTAAGTGTTGGCAGCCTCCCACAGGGCGTCCATGCACTGGGGGTTGTGGCCCCCGTCCAGAACAAAGAGCGGGTCCTTTCCCAGTACCTCAAAGCGGCCCGGCCAGCGGACAGCCCCAATGCCCGCCTGAATGGCGGCGTCCGGGACGTTCCAGTTCCGGTCCCGCAGCAGCTCCAGCACCGTCAGCACCAGAGAGAGGTTTTTCCGCTGATGCTCTCCCAGCAGGGGAAGATCCAGGGTCAGCTCTCCCCAACGAAAGCGCTGACCGGAGAGATCGTGTCCAAGAGGCGCCAGCACCTGGGGATCGGCGTGGTAGAGGGGAATCTCCTTCTCCCGGCACAGTTCCTCAATGACTGCACAGACGGAGGGGACGTTGGGGTAGAGGGCAGCGCAGCAGCCGGGCTTGAGGATGCCCGCCTTGGTCCGGGCGATGGCCTCCACGGTGCTGCCCAGATATTCCGTGTGATCCAGGCCGATGTTGGTGAACACGGCGGCCTCGGGGGCGGGGATCACGTTGGTGGCGTCCAGCTCGCCCCCCATGCCTGCTTCCAGCACCACGATGTCGGCCCCCTGATGGGCGAACCACTGCAGGGCGATGGCAGTCACCAGCTCAAATTCTGTGGCGGGGTCGGCCATGGCGTCGGCGAAGGGCCGGACGTATTCCGTCTCGGCGGCCAGGACCTCCTTGGAGATCATTTCCCCGTCCATTTGCATCCGCTCCCGGAAGTCGATGACGAAGGGGGAGATGAACAGACCGGTTCTGTACCCGGCTCTTGTCAGCACCGAGGCCAGCATGGCGGCGGTGCTGCCCTTGCCGTTGGTGCCCACGATGTGGATGAATTTCAGCCCCTTTTCGGGGTTGCCCAGCCGCCCCATCAGCTCGGTGATCCGTTCCAGTCCGGGCACGGAGCCCTTCCAGTTGACGGCGGCGATGTATTGTAAGGCTTCTTCGTAGGTCATGGGAGTACCTCCTGAAACAGGGATCAGGGATCAGGGGACGGAGTTCAGAGTTACGCAGCGGCGCGCAGTGTTCGCTGCCGGACGGGCTTCCTCGCCTGTCATTCTGAGCGGAGCGCAGCGGAGTCAAAGAATCCGTACCCCCTGCGGCGGGGTAGGTAATGAATAATGAATGATGAATAATGAAGAATGAAGAATTGTGGTGTTTTCAAATTGTCGTTTGAAATCATTTGAGAAAGGATGGGGGACGTGGATTGCCACGCCGGTGACGTCGGGTACTGACTCGCAATGACATACGGGGAAGCCGCCTGTAGGTACGGCACGCTGCTGTCCGTGCGTCACCTGTCAATCCTCACTTTATAAAAGACGAACGGATTTTTTAATCTGAGCCATTACGGGAACCAGGGCAAAAATGACAGCAATCTGCACCGGAATTAAAATGGCACATTGGATGAGCCTGGTCCCTAGCAGCGGGATATAGGGCGAACCATAGAGGACAGAAATCCAATACGAATTCAGCAGCAGGCTGAGAACAAGTTGGTTGATTGCAACGCAGAGGATGATCCGTACCGGGAGCATCTTTTTATTTGCAAACAAATCTTTCGAGAGGAACAGGCCGTAGACCGCGCCGGTCAGAAGGGCAGTAAAGGTAAAGCCGGGGAAGAAGGGGCCGTTGGGGAAGAGCATCGCGCCGATGAAATCGCCAAGCGCGCCGACGCAGGCGCCGCCAAGGGGACCGTAGAGCATCGCGGCAACAACGACGGGAATGAAGCTGAACCCAATCTTCAAATCCCAGGTTTTAAAGGACAGAAAACGGTTAAACACGATTTCCATGGCGGTTAATACGCCAAGCAGAATGAGCATGAGCAGATGCTTGCGGTTGAATGCGGCGCGGCTTTGCGTTTCGGTACTTGTGGAATTGGACATAAAAAATCCTCCGATCAGGGAGGAGGTTGACGGGTCCCCTTGAATTTTCGGAGCGGCTGCAGGCGCGCATCGCAAGCCGAAAACGGCTTTTCGTCCATTGGCAACCTCCCATCCAATGGCACTACCGGGGAACCCCCGACGCGCACGCCCTACTCTCCGAAGGACCGCCGGTATCATAACGCAAAAGCCGCGAAAAAGCAAGGCTTATTTCAGAGTTTTTGTAAAAAAGCGGGGCCGCCGAAGCAGCCCCGCTGAATAATCGGATTATTTGCGCTTGTTGTAGGCCTCAATGCCCATGGCCAGCAGGTCCAGGGCCCGCTCCAGGTCCTTTTCCTTCAGCACATAGGCGATGCGGATCTCGTTGCGGCCCCGGCCCGGGGTGGCGTAGAAGCCGGCGGCGGGGGCGCACATGACGGTCTCGCCGTGGTCCTCGAACTCAGTGAGCATGAACTTCATGAACTCGTCGGCGTCGTCAATGGGCAGCTTGGCCATGACGTAGAAGGCGCCCATGGGCTTGGCGCAGACCACGCCGGGGATGGCGGTGAGCTTGCGGTAGCAGATGTCCCGGCGGCGGCGGTACTCCTCGCGGACCTTGTCGAAGTACTCGGGGCCCACGGAGTAGAGGGCGGAGGCGCCCACCTGCTCCAGGGTGGTGGTGCACAGACGGCCCTGGCAGAACTTCAGAGCCTCGGCCATCAGGGCCTTGTTCCGGGAGATCAGCATGCCGATGCGGGCGCCGCAGGCGGAGAAACGCTTGGAAACGGAGTCGATGACCACCACGTTATCGTCCATATCCCGGAGGCTGCCGGCGCAGGGGGAACGGTCGGCGTCGTAGACGAACTCCCGGTAGACCTCGTCGCAGATCAGGTAGAGGTCATGCTTCTTGGCCACGTCTGCGATGGAGCGGAGCTCCGCCTCGGTCAGCACGTTGCCGGTGGGGTTGTGGGGGTTGATGATGGCGATGGCCCGGGTGTTCTCGTTGATGAGGGCTTCCAGGGCCTTGGGCTTGGCGTAGTTGTAGTCTTCCTCGGCGATGGTGGGCATGGGACGGATCACGCCGCCGGCGGCCCGGATGAAGGTGTTGTAGTTGGAGTAGAAGGGCTCGGGAATAATGACCTCGCTGCCCTCGTCCAGGATGCTCAGGAAGAGGATCTGCAGGGCCTCGCTGCCGCCGGTGGTGATGAGGATGTCCTTCTTATCATACTCCACGCCGATTCGCTTGTAGTAGTCCACCACGGTCTGGAGCATCTGCTCGGTGCCCTGGGAGTTGGCGTAGGCCAGGACCTTCTGGGAGAAGCCCCGGACGGCCTCAAAGAACTCGGGGGGAGTCTCGATGTCGGGCTGGCCGATGTTCAGCTTGTAGATCTTCTTGCCTGCGGCCTCGGCGGCCATGGCGTAGGGCGTGAACTTCCGCATGGGGGAGAGTGTGCAGAGCTGGGATTTCTTGGAAAGTTTCATGAGTGCCTCCTGTTTTGTATCAGCCCCGGGGCTTCCTGCTTCCGGGTGTTTTTGAATGAATTGTTTTCCTGTATCTGTGAGTATTCCAATATCCGCCCTACAATAACACATTTGCGCGCCAAATGCAACCATTCTGCACAAAAAAAGCCAGGGATTTTTCAAGATTTTTTCAGTGTTTTTTCCCGTCTGGGAGGATAAAAGCTCTGGACAATTGGGAAAAATCGGTATATAATAACCCAAACGGTCCCATGTGATCGTTTTCCAGACAATATTTGCGCGACCAGCGCATGAAATGGAGGATACTATTATGCCTGTTAAAGTAGCGATCAACGGTTTTGGACGTATCGGCCGCCTGGCCTTCCGCCAGATGTTCGGTGATCCCGATTACGAGATCGTCGCCATCAATGACCTGACCTCTTCCAAGATGCTGGCCCACCTGCTGAAGTACGACTCCACCCAGGGCAACTACGCGCTGACCCACAAGGTCGAGTTCAACGAGGGCGAGGGCGAGGACAACTACATTGTCGTGGACGGCAAGAAGATCGTCATTTACAAGATGCCCAATGCCGCCGATCTGCCCTGGGGCAAGCTGGGCGTTGAAGTGGTGCTGGAGTGCACCGGCTTCTACACCAGCAAGGCCAAGGCCCAGGCTCACATCGACGCCGGCGCCAAGAAGGTTGTCATCTCCGCGCCCGCAGGCAACGACCTGCCCACCATCGTCTACAACGTCAACCACAAGAACCTGACCAAGGACGACAACATCATCTCCGCCGCCTCCTGCACCACCAACTGCCTGGCGCCCATGGCCAAGGCTCTGAACGACTACGCCCCCATCGCCTCCGGCATTATGACCACCGTGCACGCCTACACCGGCGACCAGATGCCTCTGGACGGCCCCCAGAGAAAGGGTGACCTGCGCCGCTCCCGCGCCGCTGCCGTCAATATCGTCCCCAACTCCACCGGCGCCGCCAAGGCCATCGGCCTGGTCATTCCCGAGCTGGCCGGCAAGCTGATCGGCTCTGCCCAGCGTGTTCCCACCCCCACCGGCTCCACCACCATCCTGATTGCCGTTGTGAAGGGCAAGGACGTGACCAAGGAAGGCATCAACGCCGCCATGAAGGCCGCCTCCAATGAGAGCTTCGGCTACAACGAGGACGAGATCGTCTCCTCCGACATCATCGGCAGCCGCTTCGGCTCCATCTTCGACGCCACCCAGACCATGGTTTCCAAGATCGACGACGAGACCTATCAGGTGCAGGTCGTGTCCTGGTACGACAACGAGAACTCCTACACCAGCCAGATGGTCCGTACCATCAAGCACTTCTCCAACCTGCTGTAAGCAGCAAGCAAAAGGGCCGCGGAACACCGCGGCCCTTTTTCATCCTGATAAACTCCGCAGGGGCGCGCACTGTGCGCCCGCCTGAGGCACCGGCTCCGAAATTCAGAGCCCGTAGCGCGGGCAATCTGCCCGCCGTTCCCCCCGCAGGGACGGTCAAACCTCCCCTGTCAAGGGGAGGGGGACCGGCGAAGCCGGTGGAGGGGTGCTGCCCGTTTCCCTGCGGCAAACAATCGCCCGGCAAGGCGATCCGGCTGGGTTCAGGGCCGGTACCGGATGCGCATCGGAGCGCCGCCTCATCCGTCAGCGCTGCGCGCTGCCACCTTCCCCTCAAGGGGAAGGCTTTTGCAGCGGCCCATTCCGCGGGCCGCGAAACGCGCCCCGGGGCGCGATAACCATACAGGAAGGAGCTTTGCCATGGCCGGCAAATACGACGATATCATCCATTTGGAGCGGCCTGCATCCAAGCGGCACCCGCCCATGCCGCTGGCAAACCGGGCGGCCCAGTTTGCCCCCTTCGCCGCCCTGACGGGCTATGAGGCCGTCATCGAAGAGGCGGCCCGGCTCACTGCCCGGCAGATCGAGCTGGACGAGGACGCCAAGGCGGAGCTGAACCGGGTTCTGGTGGAGCTGGCGGCCCGGACGGACCCGCCGGGGGAGCCGGTGCGGGTGAAGCTCACCTGGTTTGAGCCCGACGGTCTGAAGCTGGGGGGCGCCTACCGCAGCGAGACCGTCACCCTCCGCCGGGTAGACCGTGTCTACCGTCTCCTGGAGCTGAACGACCGCAGCCTCATCGAAATCGACCGGGTGCTGGACGTGCGGGAAATCACAGAATGAACGACGTTGCGGCGCGCCCGTAGGGAACGGGTCTCCCGTCCCGCTGGTTCAGGGTTCAGCGTGTCATTCTGAGCGCAGCGCAGCGGAGTCGAAGAATCCGTACCCCCATCGGCGGGGCAGGTAATGAAGAATGAAGAATGAAGAATGAAGGATGAAGAATTGTGGTGTTTTCAAATTGTCATTTGAAAACATTTGAAAAAGGACGGGCGGGGAATCTATTCCGTTTTGCAGATAACAATCTGCAAAACACATCAATTCTTCCTTTTTCCTTCTTACTTTTACTCCAACTGCCCTGCGGCGGCCTCCCATTTCTCCATGAGCTCTGCCAGCGTTCCCTCAGCGGCTTCTTTTTCCGCCGTGAGCCGCATGAGCTCCTTGTAGTCCGCGGCGGCGGCCAGGAGCTGCTCGTCCAGGGCCGCGATGGCCTGTTCCTGGGCGTCGATCTCCCGCTCCAGGCGGCGGACTTCTTTTTCCAGCGCCTTGCTGTCCACCTTCTGGGTGGGCTTTTCTTTTTTCACGGGCTTTTCCGTCTGGGGAATGGGCCGGATGGCGGCGTTCTCCTTCAGGCTTCGGTACTTGGCGTAGCCGCAGGGGTAGTCCTTTATGACTCCGTCCTCCAGCTCCCAGATTCGGGTGGCGAATTTTTCCACAAAGTAGCGGTCGTGGGAGACGAAAAGCAGGGTGCCCTCGTACTCCTCAATGGCGCACTCCACCCACTCCCGGGAGGCGATGTCCAGGTGGTTGGTGGGCTCGTCCAGAATGAGCAGGTTGATTTTCTCGTCCATGAGCATGCACAGCCGCAGCCGGGACTGCTCGCCGCCGGAGAGGGTGCCCACGGTTTTGAACACGTCCTCCCCGGAGAACAGGAAGGCGCCCAGCCGATCCCGGGCTGCCTGGGGGGTGCAGTTTTTCTCGTAGAGCATGGTGTCGTAGAGGGTCCGCTCCGGGTGGGCGAAGTGCATGATCTGGGGCAGGTAGGCGGATTTTACCGTGGGGCCGAAGCGAATCCGGCCTCCGTCCACGGGCTCCTCTCCCAGCAGACAGCGGATAAAGGTGGTCTTGCCCGCGCCGTTGTCTCCCAGCAGGGCGATGCGCTCTCCGCCCTTCACCAGCAGCTCCACGTCCGAAAAGAGCTTCTTTTCCCCAAAGGATTTTTCCATGCCCTTGACGTAAAACACGGAGTCGCCGTAGAACTCTTTTTCCCCGAAGCTGGCCTTCATGGTCTTCTCCGTCTTGGGCCGTTCCGTCTGGCGGATGCGGTCGATCCGGTGCTGCATGGCCATGGCCCGGCGGTAGAGCACCCGGTTGTTGATGCCCCAGCCCTTCATCCGCTCCACGGTGAAGCTGAGCTGGTTGATCTTGGCCTGCTCCTGCTCGTAGTGCTTCATTTGCAGGTTGAAGCGGGCCTGCTTCTCCTCCAGGTAGAAGGAATAGTTGCCGTTGTAGTGCTCCGCCTGGCCGTCGTGGATCTCGATGATCCGCTGCACTACCCGGTCCAGGAAGTAGCGGTCGTGAGAGATGGTGAGGGTGGTGCCCTTAAACTGCTTGATGTAGCCCTCCAGCCATTCCACGCTGCGCAGATCCAGGTGATTGGTGGGCTCGTCCAACAGGAGGATGTCGGTGTTTTCCAGCAGGAGCCGGGCCAGGTTCACCCGGGTCTTTTCCCCGCCGGAGAGGGAGGAAAAAAGCTGATCCCGCATTGGGAAGGGGATGCCCAGACCGTTGCAGATCTTGTCCACGTTGGTGTCCATGTCGTAGCCGCCGCCCACCTCATAGGCATTGGTGAGGCGATCGTACTCCGAAAGAATGGCGTGGTCTGCGGAGACGGTCATCTGCCGTTCCAGCTCCTCCATCTTTTTCTTCATGGCAAAGAGCTCCCGGTAGGCGGAGCGGAGGACGTTTTCCACCGTGTAGCCCGCGGGATAGACGGGAATCTGGGAGATCAGGCCGATTTTCCGGCCCGGGGCGATCACGATGGTCCCGTCGTCCGGCTCCAATTCGCCGGTGAGCATCCGAAAGAGGGTGGTCTTCCCGCAGCCGTTCCGCCCCATGATGCCCACGCACTCGCCGGTGCGAATTTCAAAGGACAGGCCGTCCAGGAGGATTTCACCCACCTCAAAGGATTTTTTCAGATTTTGTACACTTATTTCAATCATAGTCTTATGCAGCGCCGGCAATCTGCCGGCCATGGTTCATATTGTGTAGCGGCGCACAGTGTGCGCCACGGTTCAGAGCTCAGGGGCTGGCGCCTTCGACGGCCCGTATGCATCAGTCACAGGGCGTTCGCAGAGGCAAGGAACCCGGCCAGTTCCTCCCGGGTCATGATGCAGTTCAACGCCGTCAGCAGGGCGTTGGCAGACAGGTTTTCCGGCAGGGCCAGGGCCTTTTGCAGGACCTTGCGGTTTTTCCGGCTGTCAGGCCGACCGGTGAGACCCAGATCAAAGAGGTCGGTTTTGGTGATGGGGTCCCCTTCGGATTCGTAGGGACAAGCATCGCTTGTCCGCAAAGGCGGGTCGTCAGGCAGCGGACGAGCAATGCTCGCCCCTACGGCGGGCTCTTCCAAAACCGTCGCCCCCGCGTTCCGCAGGGCGGCAATTAAAACCTCCGGCGTCATGCCCTCCACGCCTAACTTGCCCTCTTTGCCGGGGGCGGCCTTGCGTCTCTCCTTGCCGAACACGTCGGGGATATAGGCGTGTTTTACCCGCTCCGGGGGTATGGTCCCCTTCAGGTGATTGCGGATCACCAGGCCCGCCCCGTCGCTGTCGGTGAGGACGATGAGCCCCCGTCGTTCGGCAACCATCCGCAGCAGAGCCAGCTTTTCCGGGTCCTTGAAAATGCCGAAGCCGTCGGTGACGAAGATGGGCGCGTCGATAATCTGGGCCAGGGTGTTTTTGTCATATTTGCCCTCCACCACCAGGGCCTCCTGAATCTTGATTTTATCCATTCCGGGCCACTCCTGCCTCCGTCCGTAGTGGCCGCGGACCTCCGCGGCCATAAACTCCGAAACAGCGCTTCGCGCCATGGCCGCACAGGTGCGCGGCCACTACGGGCTAACCATTCCGGGACTCTCCCGCCAGCTCCAGCACCAGGAATTCCAGCACCCGGGCCGGTTCGTCGTAGGAGGTTTTCAGCCGTTCATCCGCCTCCAGGCAGAGCTCCACCGCCCGGGCGCAGAAGCGCTCAGACAGGCGCCGGACGCTCTCCATGGTCTTCTGGGCGGGGTAGCTGTTGATGCCGCAGAGCTTCATCAGATCGGCCTGCTGCTTGCCGCCCTCCAAAAGCCGTTTGGCTGCCAAAAGGCGGCGAAACTGCCCGCCCATAGCGCCGAGGATGCGCACCGGCTCCTCCTGCTTTTGCAGAAGGGTGCGGAGGGTTTGCAGGGCGATCTCATAGCGTCCCTGGGTGATTGCGTCGGTGATGGCGAACACGTCCGCCTCCAAAACCGGCTCCACCAGCAGGTCGATGTGGTCCCGGGTGACGGTTTCCTCCTCCACGTAGGCCGCCAGTTTCCCGATCTCCGAAAGCAGGGTCGTCATGGCGCCCCCGGTGCGGTGAATCAGATATTGTGCGTCATCTACGGTGATCCGTTTGCCCTGCTTTTTCAGGTGGCGGCCCACCCAGGTGATCAGCTCCCGGTCGGAGGGCTGGGTGAATTCCACCACCGTGGCCTTGTCAAAGACCTCGGCCAGGGCTTTTTTCCGCCGGTCGATCTTGAATTCCACGGTCTCATAGACCAAAACCACGGTGCAGTAGTCGGGAATGTCCGAGAAGAATTTGGCGTAGGCGGCGCCGTCCTCGCCCAGGGCAAAAAAGTTCACGTCGTCGATCTGGACCATGGAGCGCTGGGCCATCATGGGCAGGGCCTCGATGCTGTCCAGCACCCCCTGCAGGCTGATGGTCTCCGGGCCGAAGCGGTGATAGTTGAAGGCCTCGGCGAAGTCCTCCACCAAAAGCTTGTGGAGGCTGTCCAAATAATAGCGCCGCAGATAGGCCTCCTCGCCGTGGAAGACGTAGAGCCGGGCGGGACTGTTCAGCTTGAGATCGGATTTGAGCCGATCCAGATTGTTGTCGGCCATGGCAGTTCCTTTCGTAGGGGCCGGCGTCCCCGACGGCCCGCAGGTATCAGATAACGGTACGTTCGGGGCGTCGCGGACGCCGCCCCCTACAGCGCTAATGAACAGACAGTTCCAGGTCGCCGCATTCGTCGGTGCGGTAGACCTGCGCTCCGCAGGCCGCGAAGCGATCCAGGGCCTCCGGGCTGGGCAGGCCGTAATTGTTCCGGCCCACGCTGACGAAAACGGTGCAGGGCCGAAGCGTCTCCAGCAGGGCCTGGGTGGAGGAGCCCTTGGAGCCGTGATGGCCCGCCACATAGAGCTCCACCGGCGGCAGGACTTCCCGTTCCAGCAGGGCGTATTCCGCTCCCGCGTCCAGGTCGCCGGTGACAAGCATATCATATTCTCCCACGGAATACAAGACGCAAACGCAGGCGGCGTTGTCCGTCCGGTCGGAGACCGGGGCAAAGAGCCGGAGCTGTCCGCCGGAGAAGGGGAGGGTCCGGTTTTCCGTCACGTAGCACAGCGCCGCCCCGGAGGTCAGCGCGGCGGCTTCGATCTCGGCCCGGTTTTCCGGGTCGGCCTCCGCGTCCGGCAGATAGACGGCTTCCACCGGCATCAGGGAGAGCAGGGTCGCCGCGCCGCTGACGTGATCCCGGTCATAGTGGGTGAGGATCAGGGCGTCGATCCGATCCGCGCCCTTTTCCCGGAGCCAGGCGGCGGCGTCGCTGCCCGCCGTCTCGCCCCCAGAGCCGCCGCAGTCGATGACGGCGGTGAAGGAATCGGTCCTGGCGCAGACGCACTGGCCCTGGCCCACGTCCAGAGCCGCCAGAGTGAAGCCGGCGGAGGCGGCCTCCCAGCGCTGGAAGCCTACCGCGACTGCCAGGGCCGCCAGCAGGGAGAGCAGGGGCAGGCCCAGACGCTTTTCCCGGAGAGACAGCGCCAGCAAAATCAAAAAAAAGGCAAAGATAAGAAAGCTCAGGCCGTAGGCGTCCACGTAGAGCAGGCTGCCGGGGAGTCGGGCCACGGTCCGGCACACCAGAAAAAAGAAGCGCGCAGCCAGGGCCAACAGGCCTCCGGCCAGGGCGCCCAGCTCTGTCCAAATCAAGCCCAGACCCAGCACAAGCAGGCTGCCGCAGAGGCAGAGGGCGGCGGGGAAGAGGACCAGCAGATTGGTCAGCACCCCATAGACCGGCAGGCTGCCGAAGACCGCCGCAGAGATGGGGACGGTAAAGATCAGCGCCCCCAGGGAGGCGGAGATCGACACAAAGAATCCCCGGACCAGCCGCCGCAGAAGCCGCAGAAGGAAGTCCCGTAGCCGATCCGGCAGCCGCTTCAGGCCGCTCCAACGCGGCAGCCGCCGAAGCAGCGGCAGAGAATCAAAATAATCCAGGAGCAGGGGCGTCACCAGCAGCAGCCCGGCTACCGCGGCAAAGGAGAGCTGGAAGCTCAGATTGGCCACAGCCCAGGGATTTTCCAGCAGGAGAACCAGCCCCGCCAGGGCCAGAGAGCTGGGCGGATCGTTCTCCTCTCCCACGATGGGCGCCAGCAGCAGGGGAACCAGCATCAGAGCGGCCCGGGCCACCGAGGGAGAGGCGCCGGTCATCAGCACGTAAAGTCCCAGCAGGGGGATGCCCAGCAGGGAGCTGAGCCGCCCCCGGCCCGCCAGCAGCCACAGAACCGCCACCAGCATGGACACATGGAGTCCGGATACCGCCAGAACGTGAGAGGCTCCCGCTGCCGACAGGTCGTTCCGGTCCGCCTCGGTCAGGCCGCCGCGGTCTCCCGTCAGCATGGCCCGGGGCAACCCGGCGGCGTCGGCGGGAATCAGCTCCGCCAGCCGCAGCGAGATTCGGCGGCTGAGCCGGGCGGGAAGATAACGCGGCGGACTTCCGCCCGCTGCGGTGGCCTCCACCCGGCCGGAGCCGGTGAGCAGGATGCCCTTGGCCTGGAGGTCCAGGCGGGTCTCGCCCGCCTTTGTGCGGTCCGCCCGGCGGAGGGTGAAGGAGCCGGCGATCCGGTCTCCCGGCTCCAGCTCCGGCAGCTCCCCGTAGAGGTAGAACCGGGTCTTGATCCGCCGCCCCTCCACAATCGCCCAGCCGTCCGCCCGGAAGCCGTAATCGGTCCGTACCGGGTAATCGCTGAGCTCTGCTTCCAGCCGCTGGTACTTTCCCTCTGCGGCCAGAGCAGGGGAGAGGCGCAGGGCGTCATAGCCCCAGCACCAGAGCAAAGCGGCGGCAAAGCCCAACGCAAGGGCGCACGCGGCGCGCCGCCCGCAGCCGTTCCCCGCGGGTGAGGGCGCCCTGGCAGGGGACGCGCTTCCTCCCGCGGAAGGGATGGTCCCGGGATGCCGCGAACCCCGCCGCCAAAAGCGACGGAGGAGCACCCAGACGGCGCACAGTATCCCAATCCCAGCGGCCCAGGGGCGCCAGTCCTCCTGCAGGAGATAGACCGAAAGAAGGCAGGCCCCGCAAAAGCCAATGGAAAACCACATCAGCCTGCGCATAGCCCGCCTCCGTTTCTGATCCGATGAGCCTGACGAAGAATTATGGAGCGTCAGTTAAAGCTCCCGAAATCCTTTCCGGCCAGCACGTGGAAGTGCAGGTGCTGGACAGTCTGGCCCGCCTTGGCGCCGCAATTGGTCACTACCCGGTAGTTGTCGGCAAAGCCCAACACCCGGGAGAGCATGGCGATCACCGCGTAAATGTGACCCACGGTCATGGCGTCGGCTTCGGTGATGTCGGCTGCGCAGGCCAGGTGCTTCTTGGGGATCACCAGGAAATGGGTGGGGGCCAGAGGCGACTTGTCGAAGAAAGCGAAGCAGAGCCCGTCTTCATAGACCCGCTTGGAGGGGACTTCCCCGTCCACGATCTTGCAGAATACGCATTCGTTCATTTTGGTTCCTCCTATCAAACTAACTCAGGCAGTTTTTCCAATTCTTCTTTTAACGCGTTCATATCCTTGCAGCCGCCCATGGCGGAGTCGGGCTTGCCGCCGCCGCTGCCGCCGCATGCTGTCAGGATGGTTTTTACCAACGCGCCGGCCTTGACGCCCTGCTTGACGGCCTCGGCGCCGCAAACAGCCAGCACGGAGATTTTTCCTTCATGTTCGGAGGCCAGGACGGCGACCACCTGGGGGTCTCTGTCCCGGAGCAGATCGCCGAACTTCCGCAGGTCGGGCACGTCCATGCCCTCCCGGATGGCGCTCAGCACATGCAAACCCTTTACCTCCCGGGCATTCGCCAGGAGCTGCTGCAGCTCGCCGGAGAGGAGCTTGTCCTTCATGGCTTCCATCTGCTGGCGGAGCTCCTTGAGCTCGTTCACAGTGGACTCGGCCTTGCGGATCAGCTCGCCGGGGCTGGTTTTCAAAACCTCGGCGGCCTGCAGGACGGTGCTCTGGAAGCGGTCAATCTCCTCCAGCAGGGCGGGGCCGGTAACGGCCTCGATCCGGCGGACGCCGGAGGCCACGGAGCCCTCGGAGATGATGCGGAACAGGCCCGCCTTGGCGGTATTGTCCAGATGGGTGCCGCCGCAGAACTCCAGGGAGGGACCCATCTTTACCACCCGGACCACGTCGCCGTATTTCTCGCCGAAGAGGGCGGTGGCGCCCAGCTTCTGGGCCTCGGCAATGGGCAGAACCATGGTTTCCACCGGATAGCCTGCCAGAATCATCTCCGTGACCTTGCGGCTGACCTGGGCCAGCTCCTCCGGCGTCATGGCGGAGAAGTGGGTGAAGTCGAAGCGCAGGTGATCGGGCTCCACCAGAGAGCCCGCCTGGTGGCAGTGGTTGCCCAGCACGGCTTCCAGCGCCGACTGGAGCAAGTGGGTGGCGGAGTGGGCCCGGCGGATGGCCTGGCGGCGCTCCGTACAGATTTTGGCGTGAACCGGGTCGTCGGTCTTGATCTCCCCGCTGACCAGACGGCCGTGGTGGAGATACTTGCCGCCCTTGTCCTTCAGGACGTTGCGGACCTCGAAAACGGAGCCGCCAGCGGTGATGGTGCCGTGGTCGGCCACCTGGCCGCCCATTTCGGCGTAGAAGGGGGTCTTGTCCAGCACCAGAATGCCGTCCTCGCCTCCGGCGATGGCGCCGGAGACTTCTCCGTCTACCACCACGGCCAGGACCTTTGCCTCGTCCTCGTCCTTCTCATAGCCGGTGAAGACGGTGGGGGTGTTGTCCAGCCCCAGCTCGATGCCCTCCCAAGCCAGGTCGCCCAGCTTCTTCCGGGCCTCTCTGGCCCGGACCTTCTGCTCCTGGAGCAGCTTCCGGAAGCCCTCCTGATCCACGCTCATGCCGGCCTCCTCGGCCATATCCAGGGTGAGATCCAGGGGGAAGCCGTAGGTGTCGGAGAGCTTGAAGGCGTCCTCGCCGGAGAAGACGGTTTCGCCCGCGGCCTTGTGGGCCTCCAGCATTTCGGAGAAGATTTTCAGGCCCCCGTCCAGGGTAGCCAGGAAGCTCTCCTCCTCGGACTTGATGACCTTGGTGATAAAGCTCTGCCGCTCCCGCAGATAGGGATAGTGGCCCTCGTTCTCGTGGACCACGGTGTCCACCACGTCGAAGAGGAAGGGCTTGCCCACGCCAAGGAGCTTGCCGTGGCGGGCGGCCCGGCGGAGCAGGCGGCGGAGCACGTAGCCCCGGCCCTCGTTGGAGGGCAGCACGCCGTCGGCAATCATAAAGACGGCGGAGCGGATGTGGTCGGTGATGACCCGCAGGCTGACGTCGATCTTGTGGCTCTGGCCGTATCGGGCGCCGGTGAGCTCCGTGACCTTGCGGGTGATATTCATGACGGTATCCACGTCAAAGAGGGAGTCCACGTCCTGGCAGGCCACAGCCAGACGCTCGAGGCCCATGCCGGTGTCGATGTTCTTCTGGGCCAGGTCGGAGTAATTGCCGTGTCCGTCGTTGTCAAACTGGGAGAAGACGTTGTTCCAGATTTCCACGTAGCGGTCGCAGTCGCAGCCCACGGTGCACTCGGGCCTGCCGCAGCCGTACTTCTCGCCCCGGTCGTAGTAAATCTCGGAGCAGGGGCCGCAGGGGCCGGAGCCGTGCTCCCAGAAGTTGTCGGCCTTGCCGAAGCGGTAGATCCGCTCCGCGGGAATGCCCTCCTGCTTGTTCCAGATCTCAAAGGCCTCTTCGTCGTTCTCATAGATGGAGGGGTAGAGGCGGTCGGCCTCCAGGCCGCAGACCTGGGTGAGGAATTCCCAGCTCCAGTGGATGGCCTCCTTCTTGAAGTAGTCGCCGAAGGAGAAATTGCCCAGCATTTCAAAATAGGTGCCGTGGCGTCCGTCCTTGCCCACGTTCTCGATGTCGCCGGTGCGGATGCACTTCTGGCAGGTGCAGACCCGGCGGCGGGGGGGCTCCGCCTCGCCCTTGAAGAAGGGCTTCATGGGAGCCATGCCGGAGTTGATGAGCAGCAGGCTCTTGTCGTTTTGGGGAATCAGGGAGAAGGAGGGCAGCCGCAGATGCCCCTTGCTTTCAAAATAGGAGAGAAACATCTCCCGAAGTTCGTTCAGGCCGTGATAGGTTGACATTGGGACCTCCGATGATGAAAAACAGATGTGTTCTCCGAGGCCGGGAGAAAGGGCCGGAATAGACCGAAGGGGAAAACCGGAATTCCGAAACCGGAATGAAAAACACTCCGCCCATCGAAAGGGGCGAAGTGAACGATGAACCATCCGAAACTGGTCACACTGCTCTGTAACGGGAGCGCCCGTCCCGCCCCATGCGGGCTGTCTGGAAGTGGGCGAGCGGGCACCGTGACGCCGGAGCAGCCACGCACGTTCCGTTTCCGCAGCGTGTTCGAAACCGAATTAATTATTCATGATTATACTCGCCTGCACATACCCATTATAGGGATAATTATCGGTGTTGTCAACTGTTTTTTTGGACGACGGGAGACAGGTTTTTTTACAAAAACTGCAAAAATGACAGGCAAATTTTGCACAATTTGTGGTTGCGCCGAAGGCGGGAAAAAAGTATAATTGGGATAAAGTGTGGGATGCGGCCTTTTTGCGCCCCTGTCGTTTTGAATCCGAAACATAGGAGGGAAAGAACATGAAGAAGATGAAACGTCTGGCGGCCTGGGTCCTCTGCCTGGCCCTGCTCTGCTCCCTGCTGCCCCAGGTGAGTCTGACGGCCCATGCCGAAACCTTGTCCGGCACCTGCGGGGCCGAGGGCGACGGCAGCAATCTGACCTGGACTCTGGACCTGGACACCGGCCTGCTGACCATCGAGGGCAGCGGCCGGATGAGAGATTATACTAATGTGGAGGATACGCCTTGGTATTGGTATGGTGTTAACGGTGATATTACCCGCATCCTGCTTCAACCAGGCGTGACGAGCATCGGAGACTTTGCGTTCATATACTGTAGAGGCATGACGAGCGTGACGATTCCGGACAGCGTGACGAGCATTGGCAACTGGGCGTTTTACGGCTGCGATGCCCTGACTGGCGTGACGATTCCGGACGGTGTAATGAGCATCGGAGACAATGCGTTCGCTTGGTGCAAAGTGACGAGCGTGACGATTCCGGACAGTGTGACGAGCATCGGTAACCAGGCGTTCTATCACTGCAGTCTTTTGAAGCGCGTGACGATCCCGGACCGAGTGACCAATATTGGTGATGAGACGTTCTATGGATGTTCATCCCTGGTGAGTGCAACGATTGGCAACAGTGTGACGAGCATCGGTGACCATGCGTTTTTCGCCTGCACCAACTTAACGAGCCTGATAATTGGCAATAGCGTGACAAGTATTGGTGACTCAGCGTTCGGAAGGTGTAGATACCTTCCCAGCGTGACAATTCCGGAAAGTGTAACGAGCATCGGAGAATCTGCGTTCTACTACTGCGGAACTCTGACGAGCGTGACGATTCCGAAAAACGTGACAAGCATCGGCAACTGTGCGTTCTGCTGCTGCGAGTCGCTAACGGCCGTCCAGGTTGCGTCTGACAATCCGAACTACATCAGCTTGAATGGTGTGCTGTTTGACATATCCAAAACCAATCTTTTCCAGTACCCTGCCAAAAAGACAGAGACTTCTTATGAGATTCCGGAAAGTGTAACGAGCATCGGAGACTATGCGTTCAACTACTGCAGCGCTCTGATGAGCGTGACAATTCCGGACAGCGTGACGAGCATTGGCAGCATGGCGTTTTACAGATGCGATGCCCTGACTGGCGTGACGATTCCGGACGGTGTAATGAGCATCGGAGACTATGCGTTCGCTTGGTGCGGCATGACGAGCGTGACGATTCCGGACAGCGTGATTAGCATCGGTCAAGATGCCTTTATCGGAACGGCCTACGTCAACGACGAAAGCAACTGGGAAAACGGCCTGCTCTATAACGGAAGATGGCTGCTGCGGGCAAAGTCTAACGTCCAGACGGCGGAGATCCGGCAAGGCACGGAGAAAATGGCGAAGGGCGCTTTCGCGGACTGCCTTTCTCTGCGCAGCGTAACGATTTCGACCGGAGTGTCGGAAATCAGTGGCGACGCATTTAACAATTGTAGCGCCTTGAATGAAGTAACGATTCCGGCGGGTTTAACGACGATCGGCAGCAGAGCGTTTTACGGATGCGAATCTCTGACCGGGATCACACTTCCGGAGAGTGTGACAGAGATCAAAAATAAAGCTTTCGATAGCTGCACTGCCTTGGAGGCCGTTTCGATCCCGGAAGCGGTGACGACCATCGGCACCTATGCGTTTTACAATTGCTCGGCAATGTCCCGTATCGTCATTCCTGCCAGCGTGACAGACATCGGGCCTATGGCGTTTGGCTATGGCTTCGCAGGAAAAGTGGATGGCTTCACGATTTGCGGCTATCCCGAAACCGCCGCCCAGACTTATGCGGAGGACAACGGCTTTGACTTTGTGGATCTGAGCGAAACGCCCAACGTCGTCTCCGGCGTCTGCGGCGCGGAGGGGGACGGCAGCAACCTGACCTGGACCCTGAACATCGACACCGGCCTGCTGACCATCGAGGGCAGCGGCGCAATGGAGGAGTATTTTGGGGGCCAGACACCGTGGGATGACCACCGTAATGCGATCACAGCGGTTTACCTGTCGGAGGGCGTGACGAACATCGGCGATTACGCTTTTTGGGTTTGCTGGAACTTGACAAGCGTAACGATCCCCAGCAGCGTGACGAACATCGGCGATTACGCTTTTGAGTATTGCTGGAACCTGACCGCAATCAACGTTGCACCCGGAAATCCGAATTACAGCAGCCTCGGCGGCGTACTGTTTGACCGGGAGCGGACCACGCTGCTGGAGTACCCGGAAGGAAAACAGAATCATGCCTACGCGATTCCGGCAGGCGTGACAGCCATCGGCGACTTTGCGTTTTCCGAATGCCGGGCCCTCCAACGAGTGGTGATTCCGGAGGGCGTGACCGTGATCGGCGAAAGAGCATTCGATGAATGTGGCGAGTTGACCAAGGTGACGCTGCCCACCAGCCTGACCGACGTAGGCAGAGAAGCGTTCATGGCTACCGGCCTGGAACGCGTGACGATTCCGACCGGCGTGACGAACATCGGAGAAAAGGCATTTGGCTATCAAGACTGGTCGACCCAGGTGGAAAACTTCACAATTTACGGTTTCGCGGGCACTGCCGCTCAGAGCTACGCAGCGGCGAACGATTTTCTCTTTGTGGATTTGGAGGAAGAACCCCAGGAGCCGCGGATTGTCTCCGGCGTCTGCGGCGCCGAGGGAGACGGCAGCAACCTGACCTGGACCCTGGACCTGGACACGGGAGTGCTGACTGTCGAAGGCAGCGGCGCGATGCGGGATTATGGGTACTACGGTGACCCCGAGGACGATGTCGCTCCGTGGTATGAGTACAGAGACGCGATCCTGGCTGTCAACCTGCCGAACGGACTGGTGAACCTGGGGGAGCACGCTTTCGTGGAATGCGGATTTTTGACGAGCGTGAGGATTCCGGACAGCGTGACTTACATCGGGAACAGTGCGTTCGATTGCTGCGGATCTCTGCTTGCCGTGGACATTCCGGATAGCGTAGCCTATATTGGAATGCACGCATTCTGGGGCTGCGCGTCCTTGGCCGAAGTAACGATTCCGGACATGGTTGATACCATCGGAGACGGGGCGTTTACCTGTTGTGAATCTCTGGAACGTGTAACGATTGGGAACGGTGTGACCAGCATCGGCAGGTGGGTATTCGAGGGTTGCCCCGCGCTGACGGCGATCCACGTCGATTCCGGGAACCCAAAATACAGCAGCCTTGACGGTGTGCTGTTTGACAAAAACCAGACCTTGCTGATTCAGTATCCCCGCGGAAAGCAGGATGCTTCCTATGCAATTCCGGAAAGTGTGACCTACATTGGTGAATCCGCGTTTGAATCCTGCTGCTGCCTGACCAGCGTGACGATTCCGGACAGCGTGATGACCATCGGATGGTCCGCGTTCGATAGCTGCGCCGCCTTGACCGGCGTAAAGATCGGCAGCGGCGTGAACGTCATCGATGACTATGCGTTCCTGGACTGCGTCGCGCTGGCAGCGGTAACGATCCCGGAGAGCGTGAGCTGCATCGGCTATAAGGCCTTTGACAGAACAGCCTATGCCAATGACGAGAGCAACTGGGAAAACGGCCTGCTTTATAACGGGAGATGGCTGTTGCAGGCAAAGAGCCGCATCCAGACGGCGGAAATCCGGCAGGGCACGGAGAAAATGGCGGATGGCGCATTCCAATTCTGCCGTTCTCTGTGCAGCGTTACGATACCGGCCGGCATAGAGCAAGTCGGCGAGTGGGCATTCGGTTATTGTACAGCCCTGACTGCTGTGACGATTCCGGCCGGCGTGACTGCTATCGGCAAATACGCATTTAGCGACTGCAGCAATTTGACCAGCGTTATGATCGAGAACCCGACCTGTGTGATTGATTCTGGCTCCACTACCCTTGGCGTACCCGGTACGACCCACATCTGCGGGGCGGAGGGCTCCACGGCCCAAGTCTACGCGCAGAAATACGGATTCGCTTTCGGCCATGATTACGCAGCGGAAATAACCGCCACTTGCACCGAGCCGGGCACGAAGACCTCCACCTGCGTCTACTGCGGCGATACTTACACAGAGGAGATTGACGCCCTGGGCCATGATTACCAGGCTGTTGTAACGGAGCCCACCGGCACCGAGGGCGGCTACACCACCCATATCTGTACCCGCTGCGGCGACAGCTATGTGGACAGCTACACCGATCCTCTCGGGGAGAACTACACCGTCACCTTCTCTGTCCTGGGGGACGTGGACGTGATCGCGCCCATGGTCTGCAACTCCCTGACGGGCATCACCCTTCCCACCGCCGAGGGACCGGAGGGCTACCGCTTCCTGGGCTGGGTCGAGGAGGACTACAACAACGTCACGGAGCTGCCGGAAACCGTCCTCACCGGCGACTATACCGCAGCGGGCGACGTCACGCTGCTGGCGCTGTTCACCTACAACGACTACGGCGGAAATCCGCCCACGCTGACGCTGATGAACGTGGGCGACAGCTTCTCCGACGGGGACAAGATCGTCATCGTGGAATCCGGCGGGACCCACGGCCTGTATCACAAAGCCCATAATTACGCCTACGTCAGCGACTTTGATTTCACCGAGGACCCCGAGGCGATCCTGGCGGATGAGCTCAAGTATTTCAAAGTCACCCAGGTGGAGGGCGGCTGGTATCTCGGCGACGAGGTCAACGGCTGGCTCTACACTCCCGACAATCAGACAAACCTGACCATCCGTTACAACACCGCCTTTATGACGGCCTTTACGCTGACCACCTACGAGGGCCAT
>JAEEKA010000050.1 GCA_016282135.1 Oscillospiraceae bacterium | reverse complement strand
CTCAAAGGGCTCCGGCAGAACGCCGCCGCCCCGCTTTTGGGCCAGCTTCTCCCGCAGCCTTCGCAGGGCGAAGCGCCGGGTGAGCTTTCCCAGGTAGGCGGACAGCAGCTCCGGCCGCTGGGGCGGGATGGTATTCCAGGCACAGAGGAAGGCGTCGTTGACGCATTCCTCCGCGTCCTCACGGTTATTCAAAATATGGGAAGCAATGGACCGGCAATAGGCACCGTATCGGTTTTGGGCTTCCAGGATCGCCGCCTCCTGACGCTGCCAGAAGAGCTCGACGATTTGCGCGTCGTTCATCATGGTCCCCCCTTGGGAGAAGCTTTTTGTCTATACTATTCTACTGCCTTTTTCCTCCCTTTGGGTAACAAATTTTTTGATTTTTCATATTCCAATTCAAAGAATTGGAATACCTCTCATTTTTTCATTTGACCTATCCCCGCTCCGCCAGGTAGATCTCCACACGGTTTTGTATGCGGCGAGCGGCCTCATCGGCAGAGATGTCACCGTTGAAATAGGCTTCCGCTTCCTCCAGAATGATCTGCTCCGGCTCGCTGAGCATCGTGTCTGTCAAATGATCCGCGTTCAGCAGGCCTTCGCGCAGTTCCTTCGCGTCCTGCCTGGCCTCGTCCGTCGAAACCCGCTCGATATACATCTGCAGGACTGCGTCGAGGCGCGTGAGCTGGACTGGGAAATCGTTGTGCATATCGCCGGGATGATTTGGCTTGTCAAACCACTGGTCCTCGGAAAACAGAAAGTCCAGAAATTCCTGTCCGCCTGTGGCATTCTCGCCGTTTAAGATGGCGTAAAAACCGCGCCCCTGCAGGCCAAAGCCCTGATACCCACCGACGGGAAACGGAAACAGCACGCGGGCGTGGGTGTTCCGCTCCGGATCGTCGTGGACCTTATAGTGATACGTGCCCGGCCAAAGGGTTTCATTCAGCATGAAGCGCTCGATGCCTGCCTCGTGATAGGCGTTGGCGTTGATCGCAGCAGTGTAGTCATCATTCTCAAAGCGGTTGCAAAATTCCAGTGTGCTGCGGAAGGAAGCGTTGTCATAGTGGGCGGTGCGGGTTTCCCAGTCGATCCAGCCGCTGCCGCATTGGGTGAGAATGCCCTGCAGTACGAAATTCTTACACTCGCTCTCATAGGTCTCGGGGCATGTTGCGTCGATCCGCGCCGTCAGACGGTCCAAGTCCGCCGTATCGTCCGCGCCGACATAGGATGCTGGGATGCTGCTGCATTCCAGCTCCACCGTGCGGGGCAGATAGACGCAGGCGCCGTTGACCGTGCAGAGCGGAACGAGGTTGGGCAGGACCCGTGCTGTGACGCTTCCGTCGATGGGAGCAAGCAGGCCCTTGACCGCGTAGTTGTTCATCACATCCAGGTCAGAGGAGCAGATCAGATCCAGTTCGCCGTTCAGCAGTGCCAGGTTCATGCTCTCCAAATCCTCAAAGCTTCTGGGCTTCACCCGCCAGCCGGTGCCGCTGCGGTTGAAGGCTGCAATCGCCGCGTCTGTATCGTAAGACGGGCGATACAAGCCGATGGTCAGCTCTCCGGCTGCTTTCCTGGCTGGATCGATCCGCAGCAAGCTGTCCCACTGCAAAACCAGAAAGGTTCCGTCCGCAAGCGGCAAGATCCGCGTCATCTCCGAAATGTTCACACCCTGCGCTGCCAGATCGCAGAGCTCGGAAACGCTTGTCCCGTCCGTTGTGTACAGCTTCGAGCCAGAGACCAACCAGACTCCGTTTTCATTCCAGCATGCAAACTCCGCTGTAATCGGGAATTCCGAAGCCGGCAAGCTAAGCTGCGTGGTGTTTCCGTCGATGGGGCAGAGCCATTGGCCCGACAGCCTATGGTCTGTCCAGCCCTCTACCAGCGCGAAGGTCTGACCGTTGACCCGTACCACGCAGGTCACGTCATAGCTTGTCCCGGGCTTGTCCGGCATGGCGACCTTGTTCTTGCCGCACCAGAGCTCCCGCATCTGAACCGTGTAGAGGGTATTATCTGACCATACGAGCTGATTTTGGAACGTGTCCCGTTCTGTTTCTGTCCAAAGCGCTCCATCACAGAAGACTGCATAGCCGCTTTCCGCACGCTCTAACGTCCAGCGGCTGCCGCCTGCTTCCAGGATGCTCTCCGGGGAACGCTCCGGGAGGTCAACGGTCTCCCCGACGGTCAGATTTTCGTCCAGCGACGACAGATGATAGCCATACATACCTCTGGAGAGCAGCAAGTATCCGTCTTCCGATGGGCAGATATCCAGCAATGTATCGCCATCCAGCCGGACTTCATTCGGCAGATCGAGTTTTTCAGAAGCGGAAGGTTCCGTACCGTCTGGCATTGTAACACGCACGGTAGTGTTTGCAGGCTTCTCTGTGTTTTCCGGTTTTGATTGATCTTCCGGTTTTCCACAGCCGTTAAACAGCAGCAGAAGCGTCAGTAGAAGCGCTATCATTTTAATCAATCGTTTTTTCATAGATCATTCCTCTTTTATTCGTGATTCAGTTCAACCCTGAGCAAGACCGAAGAATTCCAGGGGAGCTCCTTTGAGCAAGTCTATGGGGACCGGTTCCACGTGAAGCGCCAGCTCCTCCAGGATCGCTTCGACCTCCGCACCGCTGCCCTTGGCGTAGAGGCAGACTTGGGTCCCGTCTTCAAAGCGGTAAAACAGTTCGACGCCTTCGGACTTGTCAAACCAAAGGATCTCATGACCGTTCAGCGTCCCAGTTCGGTTGAGGGTATAGCCGCTTACGTGTTCATAGTTATCGTGGGAGGCTTCCGCATTGAGAAGGATCCACAGCCCGTCCGACGGACGGATCAGAGAAAGGCGGGCGTAGGCCCCGCTCAGATCCGCGTTGGGGTCCTTTTGCTCCCAGCCTGGCATGCTGCCTTCCAGAGTCCCTGTGTGTTCCAAGTCGATCTCAAACCCTTCCGGAAGCTCCCGCAGCCGCAGACCACAGACGGTCAGCGCTTGCCGCCGGATCGGCACCCCGGAGTCCACCAGCGTCAGGTGAGAGAGAGCTTCCTCGCAACGCTCGAAGCCCCGGTTGGAGCTGACCACCAAGGTGCAGTGCAGCTCCGCGCTGTGACAGAAGAGATGATACGTGTCTTCCGGGCTGCCGTAATCATTTGGCGCTCCGTTGATGGTGAGCCAGACGGTATCCAGGCCGTTCAGGGTCCCTTCCTTCACCAGCTCCGTCTCATAGCGGGTAAAGTAGTCCCGGTACCCCAGACCGTCCCGGTCCAGGATCTGGACGCAGAGCTTCTCGTCATCCGGCGTAATGGGGAAATACTGCGTATAGGCCTCCGCAAGGGCATCTGCGTTCAACGTGGCCTGGGAATCGGGCTGCCGGTTT
>JAEEKA010000049.1 GCA_016282135.1 Oscillospiraceae bacterium | reverse complement strand
CGTGTTTTTTTAGCCATCAGCCTTCGGTCATAAAGGCCTCCAGCTTTCTGGCTACTTCCGCTTGCGCGTTGGGGTACAGGTGTCCGTAGGTGTCCAGGGTGGTCTGAATCCGCTCATGACCCAGGCGCTCCTGCAGCAGCTTCGGGGCTACGTTCATTTCGATCAGGGCAGCGGCGTGGCTGTGCCGAAGATCATGAACCCGAATCTTCTGTACCTTGGCAAGCTCGCTTCCCCGCTTCATTTCCCGGTACAGGAAATGCTTGTCATAGGGAAACAGGCGGTCATCCGGCTGAAGATCATAGCAGCGCTTCATGTAGTCCTTGAGGCAGTCGCAGAGGATGTTCGGGATTGTGACCGTTCGGTTGCTTTTGGGCGTCTTGGGGGATGTGATTCTGTCCTCTCCGTCAATGCGCTGATAGCTCTTGCTGATCCTGATGGTCTGCTTCTCCAAATCCACGTCCGCCGGTGTGAGGGCCAGCAGCTCCCCTTCCCGAATTCCCGTGTAGTACAGGGTCATGAAAATGGCATAGGATTCAGGCTTGTCCTTCACCGCGTCAATGAACTTCAGAAATTCATCCTTCGTCCAGAACAGCATTTCATCCGCATTCTTTTGGCCCATGCCCCCTGCCTTGTGGCAGGGGTTTTCTTTCAGGCCGTAGTAGGTAACCGCATAGTTGAAGATTGCCGTAATCTGGTTGTTGATGGTCTTGAGATAGGTGGAATACTGCAGTGACATCTTCAAACGCTCTGCCGAGGTCGAGCAGAACCTACGCGACCTCTATCGCGACAGTGATTCGCATAGTCAGCTGTTTCGTCCAAGGGGCCAAGACTGGATGGAACGGTAAACCAAACAGTGCAGCGAAATGAACGATAAATTCATATGCGGAGGTTATTCTTGCCATAGGGAAAAACTTTTGGTACGATAGCAGTAATCAGAACGCTTTTTTCTTTGGAATATTATCTTTTCTTCTATCAGAAGGTGATGCATGAAAAAAGTGATTGCAACAAATTCTGCTTCCCAGCCGTAGTTAGAGTAGACGCGTCAAAAGAGGAGGGCACCCATTGGACAAGGAAGCATTTACAAAAATATACGCTGAACGGTTTCGGTATGTCTGGAACGTATGCCTGACACTATTGCGGAATCCAGAGGACACGGACAATGCAGTTCAGGAGACCTTTCTACGTTTGCTGCAGCAGGAGGACCCGCCGGAATCAGCAGAGCATCTGCGGGCTTGGCTCACCGTGACTGCCCGGAATGTGTGCAGGGACGAACTGCGGCGCTTCCGCAGGAAAGAGCTTTCTTTGGACGCTGCGGAAGGAACCGCAGTTCTCCCGCCGGAAATCGACGAGACCTTGGCTGCAGTCCGAAGCCTGCCGGAGAAATACCGGCTGCCCATCTATCTGTTCTATTATGAAGAGCTGACTACCGCACAGATCGCAGCTACGTTGAATCGTCGGGAATCTACCGTCCGAAGCGACCTGCGGCGTGGACGGGAGAAGCTCAAACAAATGCTGGGAGGTATCGAAAATGAAAGATAAGATTCAGAACGCATATCGCAAAGCGGCTCCTGATCAGGCAGGAACCGTGCGCATCTATGAGAAAATTCTTAATCGAGCAAATGCTTCTGAGACAGTACGCACCACGGGCAGATCCGCTTCCTTCCCGCGCCGTCTGGCTGTTGCGGCCGCCGTCGTTGCTGCAGTCGTTTTAATGGCATCCGTCGGTTACGCGGCCTATCAGCACTGGTTCCTGCCTGCGCCGGAGACCTATGAGCCCGGCAACAACGGCATTTATCAGGAGCATGATCGGAAGGACTACAATCTGGTGGAGCTCGACAGTCGTAGGGCGACAGATCCGAAACCCGAAAACGGAACCGAAGAGACAGATTCTCAAATTATTGTGCCGCTGACCGACGAAGCATTCATCTATAAGGGCCTGGATATTCTGACGCAGGTCGGAATGCTGGATGTTCGCCCGGAGCAGTTGACCGTCATCCGGCAGGAAAACTTGTATTGGGGGCGGGAGGAAGCCGAGGTGGCCTTCGATCAGGGCGAGGTTCAAACGTCGGTCAAATTCAACGCCGCCACCGGCAGATTTCTCGGGATGCACGGCATCGACTGGCAGCTCGAAGAAAACACTTCCTGCAGCACAGACGCCGATGCCGCAAAGCTGGCGCAGCGCTTCTATGAGGCGCTGCCCGTGGAGCAGGGCTATGCCTTGACCCATGTGGAGAAATACGACGGGCAATACTGGAGCTATGAATACTGCCGTGAGGTGGAGCCCGGTATTTTCAACCAGTATGAAATGGTTCGTGTCGCAATCAATCCGGTCTCCGGCCGTCTCACGGGCTGCACGGTGTTTTACGTTCCCCTGCTGGACGATCATGCGCCGGGGCAGGAACGGATTTCGCAAGAGCAGGCCGAGCAGATCGTCCTGGACAACATCCCGAAAGAGGTGGAGGGCATGAACATGACGCAGGCTGAGACGCGAATTGTTTTCCCGAACTGGATTTACACCGAATACGGGAACCTCCCGAACCGTCGGGCCTCCGAAGTCACCCGCTGGGCCTGGGTCCTCGTCTATGAGAAGGAAAACAGCGAGTTCACCGAGCAGATTCGCGTCTATGTGGACTGCTACACCGGCGAAATCCTCGGCGGAAACGCAACGAAATAAGCTGAAACACACGATGTACAAGTTTCTGGGCGCGTTGCAAAATAGCGTCTGAAAAAACAAAGGCACCAGCTTTCCCCGAAAAGGGGTTGGCTGGTGTCTCTGTTTGTGGTAAAATTATGGTGTGAAACAAAACATTACCACTACAGAGTATAACGTAGTAGAGCGAAATGGTCAACTGAAATTTACTCTGAATACAGAAAAAATAATACCGGAGGATGCACCCGTCCGGCTGACAGACGCGCAGCTTGAGAAGCTGGATTACAGGAGATTGTACAGCGCGTTCTCGTCGAAAGGACGAAATCCCGTCACCGACCCGCGGGTGTTATTCAAGGTATTGGCCTATGCGAACGAAATACATATCTACAGCAACCGCCAGATCGTAGACGCGTGTGAAAACCGCATCGACATGATCTGGCTGCTGGATGGCGAACCGGTGCCGGATCAGAGTACGATTGCCCGGTTTAAGCAGCGGTGCGCGTCGGAGATCGAGGATCTGTTCTACCAGTATACCCGTTTGCTGGAGGAGCAGGGAGAAACAGACCACGAGGCCGTCTTTATCGACGGGACGAAGATAGAGAGCCGTGCCGGACGGTACACCTTCTGCTGGCGTGGAAGCGTAGAAAAGAACCTGGAAAAGGTAAAGCAGGCAGTTTTGGCGAGGACCGGGTTAAAAACCCTGCGCGGCCTGCAAAAGCGACTGCAAAACACAAAACCGGCGGAGCTTGTATCCGGCAAGGGAAAGCACAAAAGCCCGGAGCAGAGGGAATGGGAGGAACTGGAATCGTTTCGGCAGCGGTGGGAACAGTACGTCGAGGCACTGGAAATCATGGGAGAAGGCCGAAACAGCTATTCCAAGACAGATCCGGATGCAACCTTCGTGCGGATGAAAGAGGACCACATGCGGAACGGTCAGCTAAAACCCGCATATAACGTACAGATCGCAGTGAACAGCGAATATATCACGGGGATAGAGGTTTTCTCCAATCGGACGGATTATGGAACGATGGAGCCGTTTCTGCGGCAGCTGAAAAAGAAGCATGGCAAGAAATACAGGAAGGTCACGGCAGACGCGGGATATGAAAGCCTGGACAATTATCTGTATCTGGAAGAAAACGGGCAGATCAGCTTCATAAAGCCTCAGAACCACGATACAAAGGAGACGAGAAAATACCGCAGCCAAATTGGCCGCGCCGAGAATATGACCTATGATGCCGATGCAGACACCTACATTTGTGCAATGGGCAGGAAGCTTGTTATGTGCCGGGCAAGCAAGGACAAATACAGCAAGCATGATATAATTGTGAGTCATTACCGCTGTGAGGATTGCACCGGTTGTCCGAGACGAGCTGAATGCTGCAAGGCGGCAGACCCGGATAAGCCGAAGGAGCTGCGGATCCGGAAGCAGTATGAGCAGAAACGCGCAGTCTCGGAGGCCAATATTATGACAGAGGAAGGGATTCTCCTGCGGCTCTGTCGTTCGATCCAGGTGGAGGGTGCCTTTGGCCTGCTCAAAAATGATTTTGGATTCCGCAGATTCCTGACGAGAGGCAAACGGAACGTAAGGACAGAGCTGTTTCTGCTTGGAATGGGCTTTAATCTGAAAAAACTCTGGAAAAAGCAGCAGGCAGGCAGACTGAAAACACATTTGTCTGTACTGGACTCTGCCTAAACTGCAAAAACTGAATAGATCCACATCCGGCGTTGCGAAAACAAGACAACGCCAATTTAAGTGCGCCTGAACCGTGAGGTTTTCCACAGTCCGGGCGCTTTTTGCTGCCATGACGACACCAAACCGCATAGAAAGAGGGCGCGCTGCAATTCTTTCGTTTTGCAACGCGCCCCTTTGTTGTCGGGTCAGATAATTATTTCGGAATCTCTTCCACGCCGCGCTCCGTAAAACGGTACACCCGGTCGCAGATCTCCAGCGCTGCGGGCCGATGGGTGACGATCACCACAGTCCTGTCTGTCAAAGCGCGGAGATTCTGCAAAAGCTGCCGTTCGGTCGTTCCATCCAGCGCGCTGGTTGCCTCATCCAACAGAAGGACCGGGCTGCCTGAAAAGATTGCCCTGGCAATGGCAAGGCGCTGCATCTGGCCCTCGGAAAGGCCGGCGCCGCGCTCGCCAAGGGGCGTATCGATTCCGTTTTCCAGTTCCTGAACGAATTCTTCCGCACAGGCCAGGCGCAGCGCCCGGGAGATTTTTTCCGTATCCTGTGCCATTTCCGGCGCCGCAAAGGAGACGATCTCCCGCACTGTTCCCTGCATCAACTGATTTCCCTGGGGAACGTAGGCAAACAGTCTGCGCCAAGCGGATGACAACTCCCTCCGATTTGCATTCGAATCGGTATAGTACCGCTCGCCGCTGTCCGGCCGGAAGACGCACATCAAGAGCTTCAGTACCGTGGTTTTTCCGCAGCCGCTTTGACCGGTAAAGGCTACGTACTCGCCCTTCCGCACTTCAATGCTCAAATCCTTCAGCACAATCGGCATCGCGTCCTTGGAAAGCTGTTCCGGTTTTTCCACAGCGGGGTAGTAGGTAAAGTCCGCGTGCCGCAGCCCGAATGTCTCCAGCTGCGACGCATAGAAATCGAGAATCTCCCCGGTCGTCTTGCTGTCTGGGGCCTCACTCTCGAACCGCTCCGCCTCCATCAATCGCTCCGCGCTGGCCTGCATAGCATAGTACCTGGGAAGATAGCCGGAGATATTGGCAAACGGCGCCTGGATCTGGGAAATCAGCTGCGTGATTGCCGTAAGCGTACCGAATGTGACGTTGCCCTCCAGGATCCCGTAGCCGCACCAGCCTATGCCCAACAGATACATGCCGTACATTACCAGGCTGAAACCAACATTGCAGACGTTGGAAAAGTGGTTTCGCCGCATTCGGGCGTTCTTGTGGGCCTCCATCTTCTCCCCGGCTTCCACCTCCGTCCGGTCCTCCGCGGCGAAGGATCGGATCATCAGCATACCGCCGATACGCTCCTGCAGGAACACGCGCAGGCGTCCGTCTGACTCCCGAACCCTCTTATGAAGAGTTTTGAGCTTCCGGCGAAACAGCCAGGTAAACAGCACCATCAACAACCCGCCGGGAAACAAAACCACGGCGAAGCGAGGCTCCAGCATCAGGATCATCACCAGAGCGCTGATCAGCTTCACGACCATTCCCGTGAGACCGGGGAGAATGTCCACATAGCTGTCCGCGACGGTTTTGGCGTCGCCGGTCAGCCGGTTGAGCCACTCGCCGGAGTGCACGGCGCTGACCTGCAGGTAATCCTTGTGCAGCAGGGCGTCGGTCAGCCGCAGCTTGAAGACGTTTTCCAGGCTTGCCTTGGAACGCTCGGTCAGCCATCGAATCAGCGCCTGGAGAGCAATCTGAAACGCCGCAAGGCCGAGCAGCAACGCCAGATACAGCCAGAAGCCGTCCCTGTCACGGCCTGCGGCGGCGTCCACAATTCCCCGCAGAAGCAACGCGAAAGAAACCCCGAAGGCTCCATGCGCTGCATGGAGCACCGTCAGGACGAGGATATGCAGTTTTTTTCTGCCGGGCACCCGCAGGAGCCAACGCAGCGTGTCATTTCCTGTCATGCTTTCTCCTCAGAACTCTTTTGAGTCGATCCCGCAAATAGAAAACCGGCCTGCGAAGAAAGAAAAGATCCGTCCAAAGATGGACATAGAACCGGTAACCCGCAGCATCCACGCTGTGCCACTTCCCTCTCCGGCAGAAGCGAAGCGCGATGCCTTTCACCTGCTCCCGGGGAATATACTCCTTTTGCCAGCAGTTGTCACCGGCAATCACATATTCCTCCCGTCGGACGTGCAGGACCCGGTGGATCACCCCCTGCTCCGCCCCGCGAATATACATAACGAGGTCATAGCGCTTCGCGGGCTCCCGCAGGCTGTGGATCTCCACAACGTCCTGCTTGTTCCGGAGCATCGGCCACATGCTGACGCCCTTCGGCACGCTGAGGTAATAGCCATGCTTTTCCAGTTCTTCCAGCTGTGCCTTACCCATCGATGGCTCCGATCCTGCGCAGCTCCGCCAAGGCCTTTTTCACGTCGTTCTCCACGACGCCCTCCGGCGCGTCAAAACGCTGCTTCAAGGCGGCAACAATCTCCGCCTCTGTCACGTCGTTCTGCAGTTGCTCCAAAATTGCGCCAAAGGTCTTGTTGCCACGAACCAGTCCGGAGAAGGCTGTGCTCCCGGTGGGAACCAGGAGAGATTCCCCGCCGGTCTGGTGGGTGATGAATTCTTGCCTCAGCTTCATCGCAATCATCCTTTCTTTCCGCGGTAAGGCAGAGTCGATGCCGGTGGCGTTTCTTACGGTTTCATGGCCTGCCAGGCGATCTCCGCCGCTTCGATGTCCGGTCGGCAGCCCAGACGCCAAAAGCGAACCGTCTGCGGCAGACGGTCAATGAGCGCCAGGGTCTTTCGCAGCGCGGCACCGTCCATGGGGCGATAGATCTGCTGCAGCAGCATGGGATAGACTTCGGCAGCGGATACAGCCCGGATCGTGTTTTCTTCCGCCCGCTCCAGAACGCAGACCGCCCGCAGGGGCACGGCAACGTTGCTGCTGAGCCGATGTTTTCCGTCCCAGGGGGTGCCGAAGGCCGTCGCTCCATCGGTCCTCACGCGGATCAGAGGTTTGTCGTCGTTAACCATGACCGCTCTGGCACCCAAAAGCTCCCGCCAGAGGCGGGTGTGGGTGCTCTTGCCGGTTCCGCTCTTGGCGGTGAAGAGATAGGCCGCGCCGTCCACTGCCACACAGGAGCCGTGCATCAAAACCGTATCGCGGCATGGCATCCACTCAGCAATTTTGCGGTAAATCGCCAGGGTCTCCAGATAAGCGTCCGAATGCCGCCGCGGCGACACCCCTTCGATTGCTTCCTCCCTGGCGGAGCGTTCCCGTTCCAGGTCAATATCCGCCTGGGAAGACACTGCCCGGAGATCTGCCGGTCCCCCGGAGCTCAGATAGTCGGAGCAAAGCAGATGCACCTGCTCATAGAGGGAGGTAACGGCGATATTCTGTTCCGCAATTCGATATGTATTCGTCATGTTCCCTCCATGAAGCGAAAACTGGCAGGCTGCCGCCATGGCCGCCTGCCGGTTGATTCGGTATCAAGCGACTTTCAAGGCATTTCAGGAAACTGAATGTTCCCATTATCGTGAATCATGATCCCACTGGAATCCGTACTCGATTCCGGCGCGCCTGCTCCCCTTGCCGGGCCAAATCTCGGTTCTGGGTATCGGCTTAAATCAGCCACGCTTCCGTAGGGGCGGCTCTTATCCGCCGCAGGCGGAGGAGCTGCCCGGTTTCCGGAGGAAACAATCGCACCGCGGGCGATCCGGCCCGGTGCGTTGTCCGAAACTCTTTCCGGCGCTGCGCCCCGATTAGATTTGTCTGCGGCAAATTGCATTCGTTCCGAATGCCGGGACGCTCACCCCTTAGGGGGTAAGAGCGTCCCCTACGGTACGTTTGCCGAGTCAAGACGATAATCTGAATTTCGGTTTTCCGCTGCATTTGACATCATTCTGTAGAGTAGGATCATATCACAACTCTAAAAAAAAGTCAATTATCTGCCGACGTTTGACATTTTCTTTCACGCCCTGATGAATACTCCAATTTGCCGGCATATAATCGAGAACTCCTGCCGTTATTTGCGGCAGGAGTTCTCGATTGCGACTCCTTTGCACGACAGTCGAGCGCTACAGCTTCTCCAGCGTATAGCCCTCCCCCCTGTGGAAGCTCACGCGGACCATTGCGCAGTCCAGCTTTTTGTTCAGCCGGGATACCGTGGTGTAGAGGGCCTTGTGGTCTCCCCCGGCATCCGTGCCCCAGACGGTACGGTAAAGCGCGTCCTTATCCACCAGGCGCCCGTCTGCCCGGACCAGGGTGAGCAGAAGCAGATACTCCTTCTGGGTCAGAACAAGATCCTGGTCTCCGGCATAGGCCGCCAGGTTCTGGGTGTCCAGCCGAATTCCAAGATGCGTCAGGAAGCGTTTTATCCCGCGGGCCGCCCGAAGCCGGGCCTCCACCCGGGCCAGCAGAACGCCGATGTCGTAGGGCTTGGGCAGGTAGTCGTCGCCGCCTGCCCGCAGGCCGTCGATGATCTGACTGTTTTCCCCCAGCGCGGAAAGGAAAAGGATGGGAAGCTTTTCATATTGCGCCTTAATCTCTCCGCACAGGGTCAGCCCGTCGCTGTCCGGCAGCATGATGTCCAAAACGATCAATTCCACGTCGTTTTCGGCCAACAGCTTCATGCAGGTCCTGCCGTCCGCCGCCTGGAGCACCCGGTACCCCTCCGCAGTCAGTACCTCCACGTTGATCTCCATGATGTGAGGATTGTCCTCCACCAGAAGAACGGTCCCTTTCATTTCTTATCCTCCTTCGGCACGGTAAAACGGAAGCAGGAGCCTTCCGGCCCGGTGGAAACCAGCTCCAGCGTACCGCCGTGCATGCCTACAGTTTCCCTGCAAATGGCAAGGCCCAGGCCCTTGCCCTCGGTGGTGGTGTAGCCCTTTTCGAAGATGTGCGGCAGCGCCTCCGGTGGAATGCCGCAGCCGTGATCGCTGACGATAAAGGCCGCGAAGGCGCCCGCGTCTTCCGATCTGATGATTATCTCGCTGTCGCTGCAGGCCCTGCTGGCATTGACGATCAAATTGATCAGCACTTGGAGCAGGAGCTCAATACTGCCATGGATTCTGCCCTGATAGCCGCTTTCCAAACGAAGGGTGTTCCGCTGCTTGGCGCAAACCGGCGTCATCACGGCAGCCGCCGCCCGCAGGAGTTCGTCCGCCTCCACCGCAGACATATTGGCGTCCGCTCCCCCGCCGTAGGTATAGTCCATCAATCTCGTTACGATTTCGCTCAGGCGGTCCGCCTCACTGCGAATGGTCTTCAGCCGCTCCGGCGTTTGTTCGGAGATGGAATTCCGCTCCATTTGCAGGCCGATCAACTGAGCGTAGCCGGAAATCACCGTCAAAGGCGTTTTCAGCTCATGGGCTACCATCCGCAAAAAATCCTTGTTCATCTCGTTGACCCGGCTGAGGGTCTCGTTGCGTTCCTGGGCCTGCTGCAGCAAAAGCGCCTGCCGGGAGATTCGGCTGTTAATGACAAAGCTCAGCACCAAAATGCACACGATCATTGCCAGAGGAGTGACGCCGAAGTGGTTGATCTGGGAATTGGTGCCGGAATGGGCGCCCTCCCAGATCAGCGTCACCGTCAGGAGGCTCAGGCCGGCCAGGGTAAGCCAGTCCAGCGGCTCCGGCCGATGCTCCCGCCAGAACCAGCGGATCATGCAGATCGCAAACCAGAACAAGATGACGCCGCAGGCATAGAAGCTTACATGGCACAGCGCCACCAGGTCAATAATCCGCAAGACAAAATGAAGAACGACCAAAATCAGGATCACTGCCCAATAGACCCCCATGGTTCGCCGCCCAATGGCCTTCCTGTAGAAGGCCGACAGCAGATACAAAGCGCTGCCCGGGATCATGGACACATCCAGCACCATAATCCGGTATTCCAGGTAGAAGTCATATCCCCCGGAAAGCAGATGCTCGGCAAAGAAGAATTGATTTCGCAGCGCGATAATCAGGCAGCACAGTGCCAGGGCCAGGTATTCCCGGTTCTTTTGAATGGCGGCGCTGAGTAGGAAGTAGAACATTAAGAACAGCAGTCCGCTGCTGAGCAGCAGGGAGTACAGTGTCAGTCCCCGCTGGTATTCATCGATGTTCTCCGGTGTGGAGACCAGGGTTCTTTGGATAAATCCGCCGTCCTTGTGCCAGTAGTTGTTATACTGATAGATGATCTCCAGTTCTCCGCTCTCCCCAGTATAGAGGGGCAGGGTAACGTAGCGAACCTTCGGAACAGCTTTTTCCGGATCATCCGACACAAAGCCGATATTGCGAACCTCCGTTCCGTTGACATAGATTCGGGTACAGTAGTCCATGGAGAAGGAACACAGACTGAGATAGGTATCCGGCTGAGCCAGGATGCGCAGCCGCATGGTACCCTTGGGCTCGTCTGCCCGCCATTCGGTCTGCTTCTCCGGGGCAGTATCCGGGTCAGAAAAATCCTCCGGGGTGTAAAGTCCCACGAATTTATCCCATCTGTTAACAAGATGATAGACGTTGTGCGTAAAATCGATCTGCCGAAAATCCGCTGTGCCATCCTCCGGATAGATCTCCAGGAACGACGTCTGTACCCGGCTCTTGCAGACGAAAAGGAAGGCGACAACAAAGGCCAGCACCAAAACCGGGAGAAGATATTTCTGCACCAGGCCATACGCTTTCGATTCTCTCATGAAGCCACATCCCCTTCCCGACGCTTTCACACCTGTATTATACCACTCATTTTAAATTTTTGAGAATTCTTACATAATTGTTATCAAAGAACAGAGCAATCACTCTTAAAGCCTCCGCCGAGTCATCTTTTCGCTATTTAGAATAGCATTTTAATCTCCGAGACGCAAGACAAAAATACCGAAAAATGGCTCATTTTCACCCTTAGCAGTCCAAATGAACCCTTTCAGGAAGCAGCGCCGCTTATTAAAGTGAAAATATTGTGAAATTTATCCCTTATTCTCTTAAAAAATTGTTAAAAATACTTGAACTTTTCTATTTATATGCTACAATTAAATAAATATATTAGAAAAATACAATTTAGCCGGATAATACATGTTAATTGGAACCGGAAAGGTGGTGAGCAGGATGAAACGATTTCGAAGGATCGCAGCCATGGGCCTCGCGCTCCTGCTTTTGTTCGGTCTTTTCTGGCCGCATAATTTCATAATGCTCGCCGCTTGGGCAGAGGATTCAGCACGCGACGCCCAATCCACAGCGTTCACGGAAGCGGAAACGACGATTCCCGGGACGGAGGCTGCTTCGGAAGCGGAAGAACAGCCTTCCACGGACGCAACGGAAGCCGATCCAGCGGGAACTGAAAGCACCGAAGCCCCGGAAGAACAGAGCGCGGCGGAGGGCGTACAGCCGCAAACGGTGACACTCACCGCAGAGGGCTTTTCCATGGAAATTCGCGGGCTGCTTCCCGCAGAAGGACAGATTACGGTGGAGCCTGCGGAAACACCCGAGGGCATCACAACCAGGGACTCCGTCTCCTATTGCGTTTCCGCAGCCAATGGAAATCCGCCGCTTGCGCCCATGGAGGTTACGGTTCGCGATCCCAGGATCCGGGAACTGTGCAGGGACTGCCTGCAAATTCTGGTCATTCGCCCGACAGACGACGGAGGCCTGGAGCCAATTAAGCCTCTGTATGTTAAGGACGATACCATTTGCTTTCAGACGGATCGTCTTTCTTCTTTCACCGTGGGCGGCTACGCCGAGGATACCCTGCTCACCTGGAGCACCCAGGATTATGAACTCAGCCTTCTGGGCATCGAGGGAGTGAACGCTGCCTGTACAGATGCCTCTGCCGCTTCGGAGCCGGGGGTGGACGTGCTGGGCGCCTGGACCCTCAGCGTCAGCGGTCCCCTCAGCAAGGTTTCCGCCTATCATGTGATCGTCCGGGCGCGGACGGAGCCTCAGCTCCAGGGCCGGGAGACCGTGGACTTCTGTCAGGTCAGGTCCGGGGCCGTAAAAAACGTGCTGGCCCAGGGAATCGAACATCAGTCCTGCATCCCTCTGGAGAACGCGGACGGCGTGTTCGCCCTGGTGCAGGACAGCGGTTTGCGGGAGCAGAGCCTTGAAACGGAAGCTGTAAAGCTGACAGGCCTGATGCCCAAAAACGCCGCCCTCAGCGTAACGGACGTCCGGGACAAAAGCCCGGAGACGGCGGAAGGCATCGTCCTGGCCGCCTACGATATCACCATTCTGGATCAGGGAGAAGTGTTTCAGCCCGCGTCCGGACATCCTATCGAGGTATCCATCGCGCTGAACGAAGCCGCTGTAGGCACGAAGAACCTGCAGCTTTGGCACGTCCGGGACGACGGCGGCAGGGAGCGAATCAGCGACTTTGCCCTGCTGGACGGCAGAATCTGCTTCTCCGCCTCCGGCTTCTCGGTGTACGAGATCGTGGAAGCGCCGGATCCGTACATCCCCCCTGAGGCTGTCGAATCAGTTATCGTTGCGGATATGACGGAATTCAGCGCAAATTTCGACGATGCCAACGGCTTCTTGCTCTCTGTCTATAGAGCAGCAGACGGAAAAATCCACTATTTCAAAAACACACTGAACGGAAATCATGCTTTCACCCCCGAAACCAACATTTACAACGCCAGCCGTTGGTTCTTCAAGTATGTGTCCGGTCAATACAAAATCTACTCCAAGATCGGCGGAGTCGACCATTACATGAAGCAGGCCGCAGCGGGCTCCAATAATATGGCGCTCACGGCGAATGAAAACGACGCCTCCACCTTTCTTGTCTCCGCTGTTGACGGTCTGAACGGCAAGTTTTATTTCCAGCTTGTCAATCCGAACACAAATACAGGCTCGGGCAAGTTTCTTCAATACTCCAACGGCGGCAATGGCTTCCGGCTCTATAATGGTCTTGGAACGAATAATTTGGCAGAAATTACCGTGACCTACGCCTCCTCTGTTTTTATTTCGGACGATTATTACGAGCTCGACGGCAAAACTTTCTCTATCGCCTATCGGGAACAGAGCGTCATGGCTGCCGGTCTTTCCACAACGCCCAAGACCGTAAACAACCGTTCTTGTCTGGACAGCCTGGAGCTTTTGGTCCGTCCGGACGTCCTGGGAAGCAATGGCGAGCTGCTGGTGGCCCAGGACACGGATCTCCCCAACTGGACCTTCACATGCGAAGAGGGCTCCCAATACCGGGTAACTACCCATATCGGCGGCGAGCTCTATTATCTGACCCTGAACGGCGCCAACCTTACTCTGTCAACTGAAAAAAACAGCAACAATCTCCTTTCGGTGGTAAGCGGCACGGAATCGCACAAGGGGTGCTTTATGTTCAGCGTGGGCAATTACGCTTTGACGTTGACCGGAGACACCAGCGGCAACAACTGGTTCAGCAGTTCAAACAACGGCGGAGATAAATCCTGGCTGAATCTGGTGGAAAAATCCGCCCTGCTGGACACGGAGGACTTCGTTGTCTACAGCGCCGCAAAGGTAGACCTGTCTGACCGGGCGGCCGTCCCGGACGGTGCGCAGGTGGTAATCTACACCCGGCTCTGGAACGACGCCGACAAGCGCTATGAGTTCTATGCCGTCAACTTCAACGGCAGACTGGTCCGCGCCTATGAAAGCGGCGATATGATTCAGTGGGTGGGTAGCGCTGTCAACACCCTGGTCTGGGATTTCACCGAATATCAATACGACAACGGTGCTCCGAACTTCTATTACGAGCTGCAAAATACCTACTCAGGGAAGTACATCGCTCCACAGCTGGAGGATCAGATTCTTTCCGACGAAACCATCGGCATCAACCTGAACGGCCGCCGCTACGGTTACTTCTACACTACCATTCTGGCCTGGGATACCCCGCACTACAGCTATGTGGGACTGTGTGCCACCAGTGATCGGAGCAGAATTGAGCCCTGCCCCATGAACCAGGCGGAAAACTTCTACTTCGCCATTATGAAGCCCACTCCGGTGGATGGCGAGCATTCTACGGTGGATACCATCGATCACAAGCAGTATGGCATCACCATGAAGGTCCAGAACTTCGCTACCCGCGCAGAGATGAGCAATCTGCTGGGCACCGACGCTTACGTGCAATACACCCCCCAGCAGGGGCTGCTGTCTTCCCGGTTGGGAGAAGACGGCTATCCCCTCATCGCCACGGGCGCCCACAGCGGATCTTCCCTGAATGCTCTGTTCAGTCATCCGCAGGAAGTCAATAATCTGTTTATTGAGAACACCTACTTCAGCAGCGGCTACTACGAATACGACAGCACGCAGAATTACGCCTCGCTCCGCAAGGAGAACGGGGAGATGAACACGGATACGGAGAACGCCGATATCACCAACTTTATCGTCTACACGCAGCTTGGCACATCGGACAGCAAAAGCTCCGATACCATGAAGCACGGTCTCTTCCTGCCGTTCAACGCGCTTTCAGACGTCAAGTCTGAGAAAAACCCATACAACCTGTACGACGCACTGGGCAACGAGCTGCCGGACAGTAACCCCAGAAAGGGCGAAGACTTGCTTCTGGCCGCGGGAGAGACGGACTACTACTTCGGCGTGGAACTGGAGGCCAGCTTCACCCAGACCGTCAGCGGCCAGGATGCCTGGGGCCATGACATTATCTACGAATTCACCGGTGACGACGACTTCTGGCTCTATGTGGACGGAGAGTTGATCATTGACCTGGGCGGTATTCACAGCGCACTGCCCGGAAGCGTCAACTACTGCACCGGTGAAGTGGTGGTAAACGGCGTAACAACAAACCTGCGAGCGATCTTCAAAAACAACTACAAGGGGCGCAATCCCAACGCCTCCGAGGAGGAGCTCGCCGCGTATCTGGATGAGTATTTTGCGCCCGGCGAGAATATCTTCAAGGACTATTCCAACCACACCATGAAAATCTTCTATATGGAGCGCGGCGCAGGCGCTTCCAACCTGCACATGCGCTTCAACCTGGCCTCCGTCAAGCCCGGCACAGTGGAGCTGAGCAAGGAAATTGCCGGGGTTGACAGCCCGGAATCCTTCATGGCGGAGTATCCCTTCCAAATCTTCTACAAAAAAAATGAAGAAAACGCCGTGGAAGAACAGTTGATTCCCGGCGTCGGTACAATCTCGGTCAAATACAAGGATACCAATCGTGACGTAAGCTATCACAGCATCTTTACCTGCGTGGACGGGAATACCCATTACAATCATGTATTCATGCTGCAGCCGGGAGAGACCGCAGTAATCAGCTTCCCGGACGACACCTTCGAATATCGGATCCAGGAGTGCTACCTGGATACGACCATCTACGAAGAGGTTACGGTAAACGGGGATGAACTCCAGGGCACTGACGTATATGACGCAAACGGGGCTCCGGTCACAGGCCGTCAGGATTATTCCTCAGAATATAACTCTGTTCTGGAGCAGTCCCGGATCACTTTTACCAACCACGTCTACGCCCTGGCTACCGGCATCCTGACCATCACCAAGCGGCTATATGACGAGTATGGCACCACGCAAATCACCCACGAGAACTCCAACAACGCCATCTTCACCTTCCGGCTCTATCTGGGCACTGAAAACGACATCGACGATGAACTGCCCCTGGCCAATATGCACACCTACCAGGTGCGGGATGAAAACGGAAACTACTGCAAATGGGTCACCGGGCAGGGCTTTGTGTCCCTGGGCAAATCGGATTTCAGCCAATTGACTTCCACGGAGCGAAGCCTGGCTACCTTCCGAACCTCCATGAACGGTATGACCGACAAGATCCCAGTGGACTACACCATTGAGGTCCGGGGAATCCCGGCCGGCACTAAGTACCGGGTGGAGGAGCGGCTCCGGGAGATTCCCGACGGCTACTCCCTCCAAAAGTATCTGCTCAACGGCGAACCCACGGATAATAACGGCAAAACTCCTGCGGAGCAAGTAATCTCCCTGGCCGGCAGCAACAACGTGGAGGTCTGCAACATCAAGGGCTGGGGCATTCGCGCCAGGAAGGTTTGGTCTGACGAGGATTATATGGCCTACCGCGGTCCCGCCTACTTTGCTCTGTATTTGCCGGACGGCAGTATGGCAAGTGATTCCGTGAAGCAGCTCAAGTTCGGGGAGGAGTCCGTCTACTGGTTTATCGAGCATCTGGCTCCCGGTGCAGTCGATCTGTCCGGCTATCATATTCGGGAGGTTACACTGACAGGCGGCAATATCACCACAGACCCCAATACCGGCGTTGTCTCGGGCTTCACCGCCGTTACCCCCATCCCTGTCGGCGGCACAGTCACCCTCAGCGGCAGGCAGTACGGCGACAGCAGCTCTTCTTCCTTCACTTACACCGTAGTGCGCTACGACAAGGGAGATTTGACCGGAGACTCCAACGTCCGGCTCGATACCCTGACCAACCGGCGTGCCGGTGTTGAACTCTACAAAATGGCTTGGGACGGCACAACGCCACTGGCCGGCGCAAAGTTCACCCTCACAGACGGGCAGGGTCGAAACGCGGGCAGCGTGGAAAGCTTCAATTCCGACACGAACGGTCTGATCACGATCGCCTATCTGCGGGAAAACGAGACTTACACTCTGCGGGAGGTTCAGGCTCCTGCAGGCTTCCGCGGGCTCCAGAGCGCTTTGGAGCTGCAGCGCGTCGGATCGACCGTGACCGTCACCGCCGTTGATTCCGGGGAGACGAGCTACTATTCCCTGGACGACACGGACGTGGCCGCCGGCGAAAACCTTCGCTGCGGCCTGCTGACTGTGAAAAACAAGCCCTGCAGCCTGACGATACAAAAGACTGACGAAACGAAGCGTCATCCGTTGGAGGACGTCCGCTTCGCCCTGTACGCGCAGGTCACGGACAACAACGGCAATCCCAGGCGGGACTATCGGCCTCTTCCCGGCTTCGAGGAGCTGGACACTAACGAAAGCGGTATCGTTCCGCAGATATCCGCCGCATTTCAGAACGGCACGCTGAAGCCCGGCACCTATTACCTGAATGAAATTGCTCCACTTTCCGGTTATCAGCCTCTGGCCGGTGACTTGATCTTTACCTACGGAGAGACCGGCGTGATTTCCGTGGACAACTCCGTTCTTACCGACGTAGAGTTGACTACCGTGGATGGAAGCAGCGCCATTTCCAACACCATTCTGGTTCCCAACAAGGTGGAGGGCACAGCAACGCTCACCGTGAACAAGACTGTGCTGAACGGCACGACGGCAGATTACAGCGGCGAGCATCCCTTCAATTTCGTCGTAAGGCTCTACCTGCCGGACGGGCGGACGGAATGGCATTTCGATAACAACGATTTTATTGACGGTATCGCCACCTTCTCCCTGGGCCACGGGCATCACAATCTGACGGTGCCCCTGGGGGCTGTCGTCACCGTAAGCGAGGAGCCCCGTGTCGGCTACGACGCCAACGGCTGGCGGCTGGACCCGGAAGATCCCCTGAGCGAAGATGTCTGCAGGGTCACGGTTACGGAGGCCATGGCCGTTGAATTCGTCAATACCAGAAAGCTGATCACCGTCACGGTGAAAAAGTCGGTTGAAGGCGAAGGCGGCTCCTTCGACTTTACCGCCACGCTGACCGACGGGACGACTCGCTGCGAGAGCTGGCCCCTGTACAGCAACGGCACAGTCAGTACCGTGACCGACAGCAGCGGCCAGGCGATCTTCACACTGAGTCCGGCCAGCAACAAAACCGTGAGCCGGAACCTTACCATCCCCTACGGGACGAGCCTGACGGTAACGGAAGCGCATTATGACGACTACGTGACCAAGGTTGGCAATTCCGTAACCAATACCTGGACAAAGAGCAATATCACCGCAAATCAGACTATCACCTTCACCAACATCAGGAGCAGCAGCGTTGTCGCCCCCACGGGTCTGCCCCTGCATTCCCGTCCCTTTGGCTGGGTGCTTGCCTGCGGCGTATTTCTTTGCGCAAGTCTTCTCCTGCTGCAGCGCCGCGGAAGCTCCGGAGAATCCGATCCGCCCGGAGCCGGTGGATCCGGACGGGGCCCTCGGACGGATCCGCATCAAGTCCGAAAGCGGAGGCGAAAACGGAACGGCCCGACCGGCGAACCGCCCAGAAAGGGGCCGCCCCGAAGGACCGCGCCCGCAAAGGCCGCCGCCCTTGCTCCCCTTCCCCAATCTGTTTTCAATGAGACATTGAATATACAAAACTACATCTGAAAGGAGATCACACAAATGAAAACGACCATGAAGAAGCTCAAGGCCCTGGCCCTGATACTGGTTATGCTTCTGGCCCTGAGCACCACCGCGTTCGCGACAGTAAACCCCGATCCCGCATCGCTGACCGACGGTGAGGTTGGTGTATTCACGGCAAAGGATACCCCGACGTCCCAAAGCAAGACCCTTGTTTTGGAAAAAGAAATCCGGGTGTATAACGTGGATGAGCAGACCGTCAAGGCGCCGACCATCAGCTACGCCTACACCATCGCTCCCGCAGCTGTCGCGGAAGGCACAACCGTAACCGACAGCGACAAGAACGGCACGATTCACGAGTCCGGCGTTTCCGTGAAGGTTCCCGTTAAGCCCGGCGTCGGCACCCCGACGATCGCAAACGCCGGTGTGGTTACCTGGACCGCAGCGGAAGACGTCAACGCCGGCACGGACGGCGTAAAGAACACCAAGGGGATTTCCATTGATTTCAGCAGCGTCGTGTTTACCGGCGCCGGCATCTATCGCTACGCGATCACTGAAGGCCTGTCTTCCGGCTATACCTACAGTGCGTCCGGCGTTACCGAGACAACCGCCCCCGCCGCCGGTGCTCACACCCGTTACGTTGACGTTTACGTCCGTCCCGCGACTTCCGGGTATACGGACGGCACGACTGCGGCGCAATGGGACATCTACGGCTATACCTGCTTCTGCAACAACGTCTCCATCACGGAAAGCAACAAGACGACCGCTGCCGTGAAAACAACCGGTTTCGTAGACGGAACCTCCGACGGTTCCACCGCATTCCTTGCGGACCAGTATTACACCTTCAACGTGACAATCAGCAAAACCGTGGTGAACGACGGTTTTGGCGCCGCGACTGTTGATTTCCCCTTCACCGTTCTGTTCACCAATGATACCGTCTCCGCCGGCACCATCGTTACCAACGGCGCGACTGCTCCCACCGGGACCGACTTCACCCACAGCAGTTCCGTTGACTTGACCACCGGCGATTTGAAGGGGATCGCAACCCTCAAATCCGGGCAGCAGATCAAGTACGTCGGTATTCCCAACGGAACCGCCGTTGAAGTGTACGAAACCAACGTAGCCACCGGCGTAACCTACACCGTTTCGACTTCTGTTGATTCCGGCACTCCCACCGTTGACAACAGCGTTTCCTGGGGAAGCGTTCCTTCTGCCGCGGTCACGCAGGCCAGTCCGAAGCCCGCCTATGAGTCCACCAAGGCGACCTTCACCACCGCCGCCGATGTTGACGACGATACCGCCCACACCGTGGCCGTCACCAACACCCTGCTGACCATCTCCCCCACCGGCCTGGTGCTGCGGTATGGTCCCTTCGCTCTGATCCTGGCCCTTGGCGTGGTGATCCTGCTGGTCTCCCGCCGCCGCAGAGAAGAAGAGAACTGATCCACATTCAACTATTTCGCTGACTAACAATTGAATTTCCGGGCGGCCCCAGCTTGCTCTGCCGAGGCCGCCCGGACAGCTGATACAGCCGCCCAGGGGAATCCGTGGGCTGCTGTATGAACTGCATGAAACAGAGGAGGGAACGCCTGTGGATAAAAATATAAATCCCGCGATGGAAGAAGAAACCACCAACACAGAAAAGCTGAACAAGACCATCAAGCGTCGGGAAAAGGGTGTTAAGAGGTATCAGTTCTTTCTTCTGCGGATTCTGATCCTGCTTCTGGCCGTGTGGCTGCTGTTCTTTGTGTTCATCGGCGTAACGCACATGCCCAATGCCGATATGTATCCACGAATGGACGCCGGCGACCTTGTGGTGTTCTACCGGCTGGACAAGGCGCCGAAGTTTCAGGACATCGTAGCCTACCAAAAAACCGACAGCGCCGGAAAACAGACCATGCTGATCAGCCGGGTCATCGCCGTGCCCGGTGACACCGTAGAAATCACTGAGGACGGAGCGGTCCTGGTGAACGGAAACGCCATCGCGGAGCCCGAAATCTTTTATCACGGGACCGTATACCTGGGCGGAACCGCTCCCAGCTATCCCCTGACCCTGGGGCCGGAGGAATACTTCGTTTTGGGAGACAAGCGGGACAGCGCCACTGACAGCCGCAGTTTCGGTCCCGTTTCCAAGGACGAGCTGCTGGGCCTCGTCATTACCATTCTGCGCAGAAACAATCTGTAGCACTCCCGCAGTTGCGCAAACTGCCGTATCACTTCAGGAAGGAGGACAGCCGAAATGAATGAGAATGATGAACTGCACAATCCACAGCCCCACCAGGCCCCGGCCAGGCACACGGTTTCCGCTGTCCTCGACAAGCTGATCTCAGCCGGCGACAATCTGGTCACCCTGCTGGGCGGCCTGTTGGCCGCCTTGCTGATCCTCTATTCCGGTTACGTGATCTATGATAATTATCAGATCGAAAATCAGGCGATTTCCGGTGCCTGGGACGTGCTTCAATTCAAACCGGAGCTCTTCCGGGACGGGCAGGTCTCTCTTCAGCAGCCCGGCGTCCTGGAGGAAATGAACCAGGACTACCGCGCCTGGCTCACCGTGTATGAAACCAACATTGATTATCCCGTTATGCAGGGACCGGACGACACCTACTACGCCAGCCACGACATTTACGGCGAATTCAGCCTTTCCGGCGCCATCTATCTCTCCGCCTGGAATACCCCCGACCTGAAAGATCCCTTCAATCTGATCTACGGTCACCACATGGACAACGGCGCCATGTTCGGCGGACTGGACGATTATCTGGATTCTTCCTATCGCGATGCCCACAGGGAGGGCGTTCTCATCTCCCCCTCCGGCGTCTACGATCTGGAGCTGTTTGCGGTTATCTCCACCGACGCCTACGAAAAAATGATCTATGAGCCGGGCCCTGACCGGACGGCAGCGGAGATAATTGACTTCCTGACCAATCCGGGTCAGCGGGCTGACGTCCACTACTACGATGCGGCATTGGGCCGGGAGGCCACAAAAATCACCGCCCTGTCCACCTGCGCCGACGCCACCACCAACGGCCGACTTGTTGTCTTCTTTATCACCACGCAGCGTAATCTGCTGACTGTGGAGATTCCCTCCTATTCCGGCGTCTACGACGCCAGGGAGCACACCGTGGAAGCCGTCACAAACTATCCCGAGGGCACCACCATCGCCTATAGTCTGGACGGCGGAAGCACCTGGAGCACTTCGCTGCCCAGCATCCGAAACGTGGGCACGATGGAAGTGCTGGTGCGTGCTGTCAACGACATTTACGGCGTCGCCGCCGCCACCGCCACCCTGACGGTCACTCCGGCCCCCGCGGTCGTCACCGCGGCGGACAGCAGCAAGGTTTACGGCGACCCGGATCCCGTCTTTACCGCCTCCGTTTCCGGCGTCATTGACAACTTCCAACTGCAGTACACCGTGGCTCGGACAGGCGGTAACGAAGCGCCGGGCTTCTACCCGGATGTCATCGTTCCCTCCGGGGCTGCGATCCAGGGAAATTACACCGTAAGCTATGTTCCGGGGAACTTTTCCATTACCGTTGGGGAAGGCCTCTCCCTTGCTGCGGTGGGCTATGAAGGCGTCTATGACGGAAACTTCCATGAGCCCTCCGCCGCAGTCAATATTACGGACGGAACAGTTCTGTTGTACAGCACTGATAACGGCGCAACCTGGAGCTTTACGCCTCCCTCCATCCGCGACGCGGGATTCGTGACGGTTCTCATCCAGGCCTCCAACTCAAACTATGAAACCGTTACCGTCAAGGTAACACTCAACGTGAAGCCCAGGCCTGTCACGGTTATTGCCAAGGACGCCGAGAAGCAATTCGGCGCCGAGGACCCACAATTTACAGCCACCGTCACCGGATTACTGGACGACGATCAGGTGGTTTACACCGTCAGCAGACCCGGTGTGGGAAAGGATGAGGCTGTCGGCACTTATCACGACGCCATTGTCCCTGCGGGTGAAGCGCTTCAGGGGAACTACGTTGTGAGCTATCTTCCCGCCAACTTTACGATTACAGAATCCACCGCTCCAAAGGAGCCAACAGATCCGACGGTGCCCACGGAGCCACGCGGACCCGAGGATGGCCCCGTCCGGAAGGACACGAAGCCGTTCTTCTCTCCCGAGGGACAAAGCCTTTCCGTGTGGGCAATTTTGAATTTGATTTGCTTGCTCTACACGCTTTATAATCTCTTCCCTCTGCTGCATCTGCGGGATAAATACGGAAGAACTCGACTGCTGCGGCAGGCCGCCCGGCCCGCCGATCGGGTAAACACTTTCCGCCGCAAGCTTCGGATCGGCGTGATTCTGGAGGCCGTTGCCGCCGTGGCCGCAATTATCGTCTTTATCCTCACTCAGGATTTGCGCCTGCCAATGGTCCTCATTGACCGTTGGACGCCAATCATGCTTGGGATTTCCCTGATCGCCTGGGTCGCCGACCTGTGTTTGGTCCGGTATCGGGAAAAGGAACAGGCCGGGATTGCACAGCCCCCGGAGGCATCAGTCCCGGTTGAAGTATGATCTCATAATGTCCAATAACTTGGCCACCGGCTGCGGCCGGTGGCCTTTTTTGTCTGTCCGTTTTTCTCGTCTTCCTGCAATTGGTTCGGCGGTGACAGTGGAAAGACGACAAGCAGAAAACAATTGACAAGCCCAATTAGATAAAGTATAATGACTTGAGTCTTCACGAAGGGAGCAAAACAATTGGGTAAACTGCGATTTTTAGCCGCTTTATGGCTGGCAAAACTCTCAATTCCCGCTTTGAAAATCACAAGGCATCAGGGAACTGATTTTCCCGGCGTCCTGGCGCTGAAGCTCTGTCCGGACCTTCTTCGCTACATGGGCAGGCCGAAGACCATCATCGCCGTCACCGGCACCAACGGGAAAACCACCGTAAGCAACGTACTGGCGGACATTCTTGCGGCTGACGGTCACAATGTCATGGGAAACCGTGCCGGCGCAAACATCATTTCTGGTATCTCGACGGCCTACATCCGCGCCTGCAACCCTTTTGGAAAAATCAAGAAATATGATATCGCCATTCTGGAAGTGGACGAGCGCTCCTCTCCCCGGGTCTATCCCTACGTAAAGCCGGACTACGTGGTGATCACCAACCTGTTTCAGGATTCCATCATGCGAAACGCTCATCCCGGCTATATCGCGGAATTGCTCTCCCGCTATGTTCCCGAGGGAGCCAAGATGGTACTGAATGCGGATGAATTGATCTCCGGCAGCGTGTGCCCCAAAAATCCCCGGGTGTATTTCGGCATCGGCCCCATGGAGACCGATGTGACAGATTGCGTGAATCTGCTGAATGATATGCGCATTTGCCCGAAATGCAATGGCACGCTGAAGTATGAATACCGCCGGTATCATCACGTGGGCAAATTTGTCTGCGCGGACTGCGGCTTCCATTCCCCTGATCCGGATTATTATGCCGAGCAGCTTGATTTTGCCCACGGAACGATGCAGGTACGGGAGAACGGAACGGATTACACCTACCCACTGATTACCGACAGTATCTTTAACGCCTATAACCTTATTACGGTCGTGTCGATCCTCCGGCAGCTTGGCATGCCCCATGAGAAGATTGCCCGGTATATGAAGCAGACCTCCATTCCCGCTTCACGGCACTATGAGGAACAGGTGGGCGACTATTATCTCATTCAGCAAATGTCCAAAGAGAACAACTCCATGGCGGGCTCCCGGGCCTTCGACTATATCTCCAACCGTCCGGGCGACAAGGAATTGCTGTTCATGATGAACAGTCTCAGCGACACCGGCGCCTGGTCGGAAAACACCGCCTGGCTCTTCGACACAGACTTTGAATTCCTGCGCAGGGATAACATCAAGCGAATCATTTTTACCGGCCCCAGAATCAATGACTATGCGCTGCGCGCGCTGATGGCGGGAATTTCCCCCGACCGGATTGTCTGCGTGGAGGATGAAAACGACGCCCCGGAAGCTTTCAGCTTTATACCCGGCACAGATATCTACCTGCTCTACGGAACAGATTCACTGACCCAGGCAGCAAGAGTCTACGACAAAATCAAAACGCTTGCGCTGTCCCACAGCGGAAAGACGGAGGGTTGAGCCATGCGTATTGAAGTACTGTTTCCCGAAATCTGCAACCTGTTCGGCGACCTTGCCAATATCCGCTATCTGAAACTCTGCCTCCCGGATGCGGAAATCATCGAAACCAGTCTGAAATCCCGTCCAAAATTCCTGGATACGCCCATGGACCTGGTCTATATGGGTTCTACCACGGAACGGGGGCTGGAACTTGTCGTGGAGGCGCTTTCCCCCGTCAAGGATGAATTGGTCCAGAGGATCGACGAAGGACAGCTCTTCCTCGTCACCGGCAACACGATGGACGTTTTCGGCAAGACCATGGAATCCGATCACGGACTCTCTCTGACCGGGCTCGGGCTGTTTGATACCGACGCGAAGTATTACATGCTCAAACGGCACAACAGCATGTTCCTAGGCAAGTTTGAAGACATAGAGATTGTCGGCTTCAAAAGCCTGTTCGGCATGACCCATGGCGCGCCTCAGGGAGAAGGTCTGTTCCTGACCGTGCGTGGCGTTGGCCGGAATGAAAATGAGAAAGAGGAAGGCTTCCGCCGCAATTATTTCTTTGCAACCTACCTGATCGGCCCCCTGCTGGTTATGAATCCGCCCTTTACCAGGTATCTGCTCCGGCGCATGGGCGCACCGGAAACGCTGGCGTTCTCCGAAACCATTGAAGAAGCCTATCGGCGTCGCCTGGCGGAATTCCACAGCGATTCCTTTGACCCGATCTATCACTGATCGGAAGCGAAAATGGGCTGCCTCACCAACGAGGCATTGTCATAAAAGTTGGGGCCCGGCGCATCGCCTGACCCCAACTTTAATTATAAACAGAACCTTATGCAAATATTTGTTCAAATAGTTTGAAACTTTTATAATCTGGCATCCGCTTCCTGTGGAGGCCGTCCTGGGCAAAACCCGGGGGAATATGCCGTACAATACCAATTTTTTCAAATCCATTTGGATTTGCAGATCGCGGCATCGCTGTGGTTGATGAAACGGATTATAACCGTTTTCACCAAGAAATCGTATTATACTGCCGGAAAAAGCAGCCGCATCAAGCGACTGCTTTCTCTGATTCATGGATCGGAATCCCCGACGTGGTGCCGCTGACCGGAATACTCCGGGCTTCGCCCTCCGTGACACCGCGGTCTGACCGGCATTCTGCCGGTCCGCAGCTTCGCTTCGCTTTTGCTGACGCAAAAGTGACCTTGTGTTCGAGCCTCCGGTTCTCCTCTCGGCATGGCAATACCAAAAAGCAGGACCCCCTGCGTGGGGTCCTGCTTTTTGGAAAGGTAGATCAAAAAAGATACCGGCTTCCGGCGCGGAAAACGGGGACCCCATCGAAGCCCAGCGCAGCGGGTTCGATGGGGAAAAGGAGGAGCCCCGGAGCACAGCCGAAGAAAAAGCAGGTGCGTCAAACATCCGCTTTTTCTGAGCCGTGCGGAGGGTGCTCCGACGTGGTGCCGCTGACCGGAATACTCCGGGCTTCGCCCTCCGTGACACTGCGGTCTGACCGGCATTCTGCCGGTCCGCAGCTTCGCTTCACTTTTGCTGACGCAAAAGTGACCTTGTGTTCGAGCCTCCGGTTCTCCTCTCGGCATGGCAATACCAAAAAGCAGGACCCCCTGCGTGGGGTCCTGCTTTTTGGTGCCGCTGACCGGACTCGAACCGGTACGGTATCGCTACCGGCGGATTTTAAGTCCGCTTTGTCTACCTATTCCAACACAACGGCGTACGATGGCATTCTATCACGTTTTCGGAGCTTCGTCAAGCCGGAATCGACAAAAACGGCTGCTTGAGAATCAACAAAAACGATAGCTTGAACGGCAGGCAGATTGCCGGCGCTACAATTCCTTGCCGAACAAATACTGCTCCAAATCCGCCGGGTCCGTAAAGGACAGGGCGCAGTTGGACTCCATGAACTTTCGGATTTCCGGAACGTCATAGGCCCAGCAGGCGGCGGCAAAGGGAACGCCCGCGGCCCGGGCCATATCGTAGCCGGGCTTGAGATCGTCCACCACCAGGGCCTCCTCCGGGTCAAGACCGAAGCGCTCCAAAATCTGATACAGCGCCCAGGGATCCGGCTTGCGGCGCTCCGGGGGAAGCTCCCATCCGTATATGGCGTCCGGCTCCGGCAGGCCGTTTGCGGCATAGTCCCGGCGGATATTGAAATCAAAGGAGTGGGAAATCACGCAGACCAGGCCCTCCGCCTCCTTCTGTCGGCGGATGATCCGAGCCATGCCGGGGTAAGCCGTGGGGATATGATCCCTGACGTATTCCTTCCACATCTCCACTTCCCTGCCCAGCTCCGCCTCCGTGAAGCCCAGGACGTCCCGACAGTATGACACAAAGCCCGGGTGAAAGTTCACCCGGAAATAGTCCTCCAGGGTAATGGTATGGCCGGGACGCAGCTCCGCCAGGGAGACCAAAAAGGCAGGATGGTGAACGTGCGCTGTGGAATCCATGACGGTATCGTCATGGTCCAGGATCAGGCATTTGTATTTCATCTTGTCCATATTGATATAGGATGCGGGCCTTGATCGGCCCGCATCGTTCTCCTATTACGGTTATGACAGGTTGAGGAAGAGGTTGGCAACGCCGAAGTAAACCAGCAGAGAGAGGGCGTCCACGATGGTGGTAATAAAGGGGCTGGCCATAACGGCAGGGTCAAAGCCCAACTTCTTGGCGAAGAGGGGGAGAGAACAACCCACGACCTTGGCGAAAAGAATGGTGATGGCCAAGGTGATGCAGATAACGCCGATAATCAGGAAGGGGTTGTTGCCATTGAGGTTGCCGGCAAAGTTGCCCATGATCAGATAATCTACCAGCAGGATCTTCAGGAAGCAGGCCGCCGCAAGGGAAACGCCGCAGAGGACCGCTACACGCAGTTCCTTCCAGATGATCGGGACAATGTCCTTGAATTCAATCTCATTCAGGCTCAGACCGCGGATGATGGTGACGGAGGCTTGGGAACCGGAGTTGCCGGCGGTGTCCATCAGCATCGGGATGAACGCGGTCAAAATGACCAAGGCCGCAAGTGCGTCCTCAAAGTGGGAAATGATAATACCGGTAAAGGTGGCCGAGACCATGAGGAGCATCAGCCAGGGAATACGCTTTTTCCAGATCTCGAAGGGGGTCATGCTCATGTAGGGCTTCTCCGAGGGGATGATAGCGGCCATCTTTTCGATATCCTCGGTGGCCTCTTCTTCCATGACGTCCATGGCGTCATCGAAGGTGACGATACCGACCAGGCGGTTTTCGGTGTCCACCACGGGGAGGGCCATGAAGTTGTACTTGGAGAACATCTGGGCGACCTCTTCCTGATCGTCGTGGGTGTTCACGGAGATGACCTTCTCGATCATGACCTCCTGAATGCGCTTGTCATCGTCGTCACAGAGCAGCAGGTCCTTCACCGTGACCACGCCGATCAGGGTGCGGTCCTTGGTGACGTAGCAGGTGTAGATGGTCTCCTTGTCGATGCCGGTGCGGCGGATCCGAGTTATGGCCTCCGCAACGGTCATTTCGGGGCGAAGGGAGATATACTCCGTGGTCATGATGGAACCAGCGGAGCTCTCCGGATAGCGCAGGATCTCATTGATGGACTGACGCATTTCCGGGTCGGCCTGACTCAGAATTCTGCGGACCACCGTGGCGGGCATCTCCTCAATGATGTCCACGGCGTCGTCCACAAAGAGCTCATCCAGAACTTCCTTCAGCTCGGAATCCGAGAAGCCGCGAATCAGCAGCTCCTGGGCCTCCTGGTCCATCTCGACAAAGGTATCTGCCGCCAACTCCTTGGGAAGCAGACGGTAGAGCAGGGGCAGGCGTTCCTCCTCCATCTCGTTGAAGATGGCGGCGATGTCCGCAGGGTTCATGGTGATGAGAATCTCCCGCAGGGTGGAATATTTCTTTTCCGCCAGCAGCTTGCGCAGAGTATTCTCAATGATTACGGTGTGTTCTGCCATTGGGGTTCCTCCTTTTCAATTCTTCTTGATTGGCCGCCGCGTCTCGCGGAGACCGGTTCGGGAATATGAAAAGCAGGCACTTGGCCGAAACTACTGGAACTCCCCGGCACACAAGGGAATTCCGTCTATGGGACTTCGGCCGGATGTGCCGCCGCTACTCCCTGCGTCCATGGTCGTTCACTTCCTTTTATCCTCAAATTTGCGATTCACGCGCTTTTTATATCTTATCCAAAAACGCAAAAAAAGTCAAGGAAAAACATGCGTGAATTCCCGGTCGATTGCAAGATTTTTTTAGACCTGTCAGCTCTGCGTCCGCAAGGCTTCCGGCTCACAGTATTCTCCGTATTCACAGCCGATGTGGGTCGCCTCCACCTCGTCTACAAGGGTCAGCATTCCCCCGTTCTTTTCGTACAGTCTGACGGTTCCCCAGCCGTTGCCGCCGTTCCAAAGGCGGTTGTGACGCTTGGCTCCGTCCGGGGCCTCATAGTTCACCAGGAGCATATCCCGCTTTCGGCACCGAACCTCGGTTTCCATGACCGCCTGGTAGTTTTCCTGTCGGACGTGCCAAATTACCTCGTCTCCCTGTTCCTCAAAAGAGAACTCCGTCTTCACCATCAGGTGCAGCTTGGAGAAATTGAAGTCATACTCTTTGCCCTCGTAATAAAACACCCCCAACAGGCGGCGGTCCAGGGGGACAAAGTAGATTTTCGGCCGCCCTCCGCCGATGTCAAACACACTGTTTTGCAGCGGCTGCCCGGTCTTTTTGCTCACCAGGCAGTTGGAGGAGAGCCAGACCCAGGGGCTGGTGAAGTCCCGGCCCCAGTTCTTGTCCGCATAGCCGAAGCTGCGCTCCGGCGTCACCTGATACTTCCGACCATTGCAGGTGACGGTGCCGCTGAAGGCCGTTTTCATGCCCTCCGCGTGCCAGTACATGGCAAAGGCCTCAACGTCCCGCAGGGGCTTGCTGGCGCCATAGCCCACGTTGAAGGCAATCTGCTTGTCCAGCTTCAGATCCCAGCTCATGCTGCCCGCGTCGCACATCCATTCCGGGTGCGCCTTAGCCTCCGCCTCGCTGATCTTAACGCTGCCCCGCAGGGCGGTTTCCGAGGCAAAGCAGTCCCCCGCCTCCACCTCATAGGGGGCGTCGCCGTGGATGCGGGTCTTCTTCAAGGAAAAAAACCGATGCAGTTGGCAGCGGTCCTCTCCCCAGCAGCCCGCCTTCACCATCAAATAGGAGGGGCGTTTCTTGGCCTCCCGGTTGGCGGGAAGCTGGCCGAACACAGGCTCATCCTCCGCCAGGGCGGGGTTACAGATAAAAAACTCCACAAAAAACGCCCTGTCCTCACCGGTCTCGGCGTCCTGGGCGGTGAAGGAATGCCACCACCAGTCATAGCCCAGATGGGCCAGGGGCCCGTGAAGCATAAAGGCGTTTCTGTTCGGATCGTGCTGATTGAACATGGGTTCGTTTCCTCGATTCTGTTTAGTCAATGCGCTGTATCGAATCACCGGCTGTCCGGCCTGTCGATGCGGTAGTACTTAAAATCTCCATCCGTGCGAAAATTACGGAAGCCCAGCTTTTCCAGCACGTGCTGGCTGCGGGTGTTGGGCAGGATCGTGTCGGCGTACAGGACGGGGACGTTCAAGCTTTCAAAGGCGTATTTCACCGCCAGCCGCTCCGCCTGGGTACCGTAGCCCTTGTCCTTCCAGGCGTTGTTTTTCATGCAAATACTAAGTGTGGCGGATATGCCAGGCTCGATGTTTTTGAAAATGACCTCGCCCGCCATCTCGTCTCCCACCATAATGGCCAGGCAGACGCGCTCCCGCTCCCGCTGCCGCCGGATATAGGCCTCCACCCACGCTGGGGAGTAGACAAAGGGCTTGCATTCGCTCCTGTCCAGAAAAAGTTCCGGGTCGTTTTCATATTCTTTGTAGTAGGCGTGGTACATTTCGTCGGTGAAGGGCCGCAGGCTGACGGGCGGGTTTTCTCCCGCGGCAGACGCAGCAGGGGAGACCCTCTCGTCTGTGACGATGTGCTCGATCCCCTTG
>JAEEKA010000004.1 GCA_016282135.1 Oscillospiraceae bacterium | reverse complement strand
GCCGACGCCTGCCGGATGAGCGCCTTCTTCAGCAGCTCCGGCAGATCCTTGCCACGAGCGGAAGCCCTGCGGAGTATACCCAGACAGGCCTTCTGACTCAAACAGTACTTTTCCGGCACGTTGGCCTGCAAGATCTGCGACAAGGTAGATGCGTTTTCTGCGCTGGGGCACTCCCCAGTATTGAGCATCAAATACCCGCCATGCGATCGAGTGATCGTCTGCCAGGATACATCCGGCGTTCGGCCACCTCGCAGGTCGAGGAGTATCAGCTTCGGGGTCTTTGACGCGGCGGATCTCGTCGAGGACGGCTTTGAAGTCGCAGCCGCCGTTCGAGGAGAAAGCGCCCGGCACGTTTTCCCAGCAGAGCCAGGTCGGATATCGTCCATTGGTAGCATTCCTCATTTCTTTAGCGATTCGGACGGCTTCGTAGAAAAGGTTCGAGCGGGACCCGTCCAGTCCCGCCCTGCGCCCGGCCACGGACATATCCTGGCACGGACTGCCGAAGGTGATGATGTCCACAGGTTCAAGGTCAGCGCCGTTGAGCCGGGACACGTCGCCGTAGTGTTTCATGAAAGGCAGCCGCTTCGTGGTGACCCGGATGGGAAACGGCTCGATTTCCGAAGCCCACACGGGAACGATGCCGGAGATCAGACCGCCCAGCGGAAAGCCGCCGGAGCCGTCGAACAGACTGCCGAGGGTCAGTTTCTCACCCATTGGGAAGTTCCACCTCCTTGACGAGGTCGGAATACGGGATCTGCTGTCCGCCGCGGTCCACAAAAATATCCTCCGGGGCTATGCCGTTCTCGACAGCCCTGCGGAGGATAACGGATGCGTATTTCTCGTCCAGTTCCATCATGAAGCACACACGGTCCATCTGCTCACAGGCCATCATCGTGGAGCCGGAACCGCCGAAGGTGTCCAGCACCACGGCGTTCTCCTGCGTGGAGTTTCCGATAGGATAACTGAGCAGGTCGAGCGGTTTCGATGTGGGATGGTTGGCGTTCCGTTTCGGCTTGGCGTAGTTCCAGATGGTGGTCTGTTTGCGGTCGGAGTACCAGGGATGCTTCCCGTTCTGGAGGAAGCCGTACAGCACGGGTTCGTGCTGCCACTGATAGTCGGAGCGTCCGAGGACGAGAGAGTCCTTCACCCAGATACAGCATCCGGCGAGATGGAATCCGGCGTCGATGAACGCCCTGCGGAAGTTCAGACCTTCGGTGTCCGCGTGGAACACATATGCCGAGCCGCCTTTCTCCATGTGCTCGGCAGCCGTCCTGAAAGCCGAGAGAAGGAACTGATAGAACTCCTCGTCCTTCATGGAATCGTTCTGGATCGTCAGCCCGCTTGCGCTCTTGAAGGAAACTCCGTAGGGCGGGTCGGTGAGCAGAAGGTTGGCGCGTTTGCCGTCCATCAGCTTCGACACATCTTCTTCGGAGGTGGCGTCCCCGCACACCAGGCGGTGCCGGCCGACTGTCCACACATCGCCGCGCTCCACAAAGGAAGCCTTCTCGAGGGCGGCTGTGAGGTCGAAGCCGTCATCCTTTACATCTTTCTCATCGTCAGCAAACAGGTCGGCGATCTCGTCGGCGTCGAAGCCCGTGAGCAGCGGATCGAAGTCCGCGCCCTGCAGAGCCTCGATCTCTACGCGCAGGAGTTCCTCATCCCATCCGGCGTCCATCGCCATTCTGTTGTCGGCGATGATGTACGCTTTCTTCTGGGCTTCGGTGAGGTGGTCGGCGAAGACGCACGGCACCTCGGTGATGCCTTCCTCCTTCGCGGCGAGGATACGGCCGTGTCCGGCGATGACGCCGTAGTCACGGTCGATGATGACGGGGTTTATAAAACCGAACTCCCGCAGAGAAGACCGCAGTTTCACAATCTGCTCCGGGGAGTGCGTTCTCGCGTTATTCACATAAGGTACGAGTTTGCTGATCGGTACGAGCTGGAGTTCGGTGGTGGTTTTCATCGTACCAGCCCCCATTCAGCGAACTTCTCGAAGCCGCCGAGAGAGCGGATGTATTCGCGGGCGATGTCCACGATCTCCGAGTACGGCCTGCCGTCCACCGTGTCGTCGCCGATGGCGCAGCACAGTTCCACGGGGCTGTCGCTCTCCTGGGCCTTGAGCCAGGCGTAGATGTTCACGCTGACGTCGGCTTTGGAGAGATCTTTGCCGTGCAGGCCGCCGCCCGTGACGGAGTCGGCCATATCGGAGCCGAGCTTGCGGTTGGTGGCACCGGTGTCGACGTCCGTGCCACCGGTCCATTCGCCCAGAGGATTGACTTCGGCTTCCGGGTAGGCCTCGCGGAGGTGGACGGTCTTTGCGTTGCTTTGACAGATGATCAGGCGTCCGCCGTCCAGAATGTACTTGCCGTCGCTGCCGTACACGCCGTAGATGAACTTGGCAATGTCGGTCAGACGGTTCTGTTCCTCAGTGACGGGCATACCTTTGAAGATGCCGTTGTCTCCGCAGTGGAAGCCGTCCGCCTGATTGTCAGCGAGGCGCGCGTCCTGCGGGACTTCGACATAATTCGACAGGATTCGCTCTCCGGCAATCCGGTGAACGATAACAGCGGCTTCCTCGTCCGTGATGTGGACGGAGTTCTCGGCGATGATATGGCAGACGCCGTGGCCGATAAGCACCTCCACGGCGATTTTCGGATTCTCGTCTCTGGTGTATGCCAGGTCGACAAGTGCGCCGGCAATGCGGTCGGCAACTTTGTCCGGGTGCGAGGGGTTAACTTTTTCAAACATATTATTTCTCCTTGAAATAATCTTCACGATTTGGTATATTTTTAATGAGCCGTTGTCTTCTCCTTCCCGGCTCACCAGACCGAAAAGGGTCCGCAAGGACAGCAGCAAATGAGAGGACATGCATAAAAGGAAGGAGGATGCTTATGAAGAAAATTACTATTTGTGCTAAAAAAGCAATCGATTATCTGAAAACCTTTAGATTGTCAAACATCACAGTGAAATTTCCTATCATAAACCTCTCATTTGCCCCTTCGATTTTTTCAGCAGCTTTCGGCAGAAAGCTGCTTTTTTATCCTTTCCTTGCCCGAAGCAATCTTTCCATAAGGTCGTCCTGCGGGGAAATCTCACCATAGTCCGTTGAGCAGTTGTCCTTCACGATCTGGAAGATCTCGTTCCACAGCCGCACGGCCTGGTTCATGTAGTTGATGCCGATATTGATGAACGGAGACGGTATCGGTTTCTGCGTGGTGGGATGCTTGGAGAGGAAGCCCATGCGGTTCGTCATCTCCTCGCACTGTATCCACCGGGCGGAACACATGGCATACCGCTCCAGGAGCTGGGGCGAGACCTTGGAGGCGCAGCCTATCTTCTTCAGCCACTCCCAGGTCTCGGTGTAGATCTCCTCGGCCTGCAGCTGACTGCCGTCACGCTGCTCGGCTGAAAGGAAATCGTGGGGCTTCGGCATATCGACACCCTCGACTTCGGGAATGTCCAGGACTTCAAGCCGTCTGCCGCCGGGATTGCCGCTCTCGGCCTTCTCTTTGACAGGGGTTTTCTTCCTTCCCGCACCGGGTCTCGCGCCTCCGCGCCCGCCTGTGTTGTTCGATTTTGTTGGCACTATCTCACCTCCAATGCCTGGGACCTTTAATTACCCTTTTGAAATCGCTTTTTTCGCGCACGTGACCCCAGGCCGCTGCCCGAGGACACAGCCGCAGAGATTTGACCCGCCCCTCCCGGAGGAGTAGACGGATCGGAAGCGGCGCGCCCGGATCATCGGTCGCCGAGTTCGTGGTGCAGCTTCGTGTGGCACGACTGGCACAGGCTCATAAGGTTGCTTTCCCTGTGATCTCCGCCCTTGGATATCGGGAGGATGTGATGCACCTCCTCGACCGGGGTCAGCCGTCCCTCTTTCAGACACATCTCGCAGAGGGGGTGGGCCTGGGCGTAGCGGTCACGAATGCGTTTCCAGGCGCGCCCGTACTTCTTGTTCACGTCCGCGGCGCGTTCGTACCTGTTGTAGCGCTCCCGTTCAGCCTTCGTGTGTTCGGCGCAGTACTGACCGCCCTCAACGGCAAGCCTCGGACAGCCGGGGTGACCGCAGGGACGCTGTGGTTTCCTTGGCACGGGGGTCACCTCCGTCTGCGGAACTTATCAAGAAACCAGTAGCGGATGATGTACCAGCACTGCTCCAAAGCGCCGACTTTTCTGTAGCTCATTAAGGGTCCTCCTTCGCGGGGCATAAAGAAAGCCCCGCGGGATCGCTCCCGCGAGGCTCGTTTGATTCTGCTCCGCTGATTATATAGTACCATAAAGAGCAGGTGTCCATGTCTGTCCAAATACCGCCATTTCCGCCGACTTTCAGATAGTGATCGGATTTTCCGGCAGCACCACATGGGACAGCGCACTGGCATGCCACCTGCGGATACTGGTTTCACCCGCGTGGAGTTCGTCGCCGATCCGCTCCCAGGTCATATTGTGGATATAGCGGTAGCGGAGTACCATGCGCTCGTTGGGGTCGGAAACAGCTTCGATCACGCCGCGGATCTGAGCCTTGAGGTCGACCAGGCGGTCTATCTCGGCGTTGATCTTTTCCTCCATGCGCCATACCTTTTCGAGAACACGCACGAAGGGGGCCTCTGTCGGGCGGTTCGGATTATGATGCTCCTCGAAACCGGGAGAACCTACGCTGCAGGCCATTTCCCGCAGCCTTTCCATTTCGGCGATGTCCGAATCGATCCTGTGGTCGAGACGGTACGCCTGTTTGAGATATTCCTTTGCCGTCATAGGCTCATTCCTCCTTCAGTTTTCTTATAAGTGCCTCGCCGGGGACGTTCGTCAGCATGGCGTACCAGTCGGAGCGGAAGAATCGCTCCAGGTCGGCGATCTCCGATAATGCCGTTTTGTTTTTCGGGTTTCTGCGGAGTCTGCGGAGAGCCGTGCGGTAATCCTTCGCCGCCGAGATCACGATGGCGTTAGCGAGACTCTGCCAGGGGTCCATCTTCGTTTCTTCCGCTTTCGGCACATATTTCGACATTTTTCGACGCCTCCTGTCTGCGAAGCTGCCTGTTCCGCTTTCTAATCGCCTTACGGCGGTCGCT
>JAEEKA010000003.1 GCA_016282135.1 Oscillospiraceae bacterium | reverse complement strand
AGAAGTTCCGTTCCCCCCTCGTTCCCCCCTCGTGCAGGAGCATAGGGCGGAAAAAGCCTGTATTTATGGGCATCTTGATTGGTGAGGTGTGCGGTCTGCAAAACCGTCATTCACCAGTTCAAATCTGGTCGTCACCTCCAACAGATCCCGATCACGAAAGTGGTCGGGATTCGTTGTTTTTCACCCTTTTGGGGTGAAAAACAGGCGCTTTTCGGACGATTTTTCGTCAAGGTGTCGCATGGGGCAACCTCACAAAAGTCCGGGTTTTGTACGCTTCAAGTCCCCTCAAGTCCCCTGAAATCCCACATTAACCATGAAAAATGGATATTTTCATGGATATCTGCGGGCGTGTTTTTGACCCAATTCAGATCATGAAATCCCGGATGCTCTGCTCCATGAAGCGGCTAGATGTGGTCACGTAGACCCGTTCCGTCAGATTGGAAATGCTGTGGCCCAGGTAGTCCGCCACCAGCTTCCGGTTGCCGTTGGTGTACTCGTAGTAGTAGGAGGCGAAGGTGTGCCGCAGGGCGTGAAGGCCGCAGTGCTGCACGTTTGCCTGGCTCAAAAGCGAATTGAAGCGTCTGCGGAAGTTGGCGTCGTTCAGGGGCTTGCCGTCAGCGTTGGCGATGTAGCCGTCGTAGCCTACCGGCTCCTGTGCCTTCAAATGCTTCAGCATCTCCAAAGCGGCCAGGCTCAAATACAGGACGCGGGCCGAGGATTTCGTCTTGGGCTTGCCCTCCACGTAGGCCATGCCGCCCACGGCCTTGCCCTTGGCGTCCCGCTTCCGGGTGGTGGTGCGGTTCCGGCTGATCACCATGCGGCGGGTCTCAAAGTCTACGTCGCTGTATTTCAGCGCTCTGGCCTCTCCCGCCCGGAGTCCCGTGTTCAGCAGGAAGAGGAAGAATTCCGCCTGCTTCAGCTTCTGTGGGGCCGTCTCGATGGGATTGCCCTTTTTGGATTCCCAGCGCAGCACGTAGCCGTTTTCTATCACGTCCCGGATGCGGGCAATCTCCTCCGGCGTGAAGACGTGAATCTCCTCCTGATCCTTCATCCGGAGCCGGGAGTCTGCCAGCTTCCGTTCCTCGGTAGAGAGCCGCTGCCCGTTCTCCTTTTTCTCCTTCGCCCGATCTCTGGCCTCCCGGAGCTTGGCCTGCTGTTCCCGGATGAACTCCTCCGTGAAGAATTTCAGATTTGCCATTGGATTGCGGAGCGTCGGGTCCTCAGCGGTCTGGAAGCGGAAGAACTCCTTGAGGAACTGGCTGGCCTTCTTGATGGTGGAGGCCGAATAGCCCTTCTCCAGATTGGACTGCAGGATCTGCCTGCAGTCGTTCTTCGTCACCTCCCGCAGCTCCATGCCCTCGATGTAGGGCCGGATCTGGTTCAGATAGGTGCATTCCAGCCGGTCGTAGGTGCTCTGGCGCACCCTGCCGAACTTTTCCGTGTGGAGCCACTGCTCGATGGCGTAGCTCAGCTTGCCGCTAATTTGGTTCCGCTGCGCCCTGGCCGCAATCTCGCTCTGAATGAAGGAAAAGGTTTTCTGCCGCACGTCGGCGCTGGTTTTTCCGTAGATGGATTTATAAATCGGCTCGTCGGTCTGCCGGTCCCGGCCAATCTCAACTCTGGCGCGGAATTTGCTGTTGCCCTTGCCGCTGTTAAATTTGTTCGGATTCGGCAGATTCAGCAGATCAGCCTCCGCAAACTGGCGCTCGACTATGCCGTATTGCTGCAAAGTACTCATTGTTTGCTTATCCTCCGTTTCTTTTGATTTGCGTCGTACAGGAAAACGGCGCGGTGAAAAATGAGCACCTTGTATAACCAGTCTCATCTTACACCGCGCCGCTTTCCATTTCAATTCTGTGACCTTTATCCCTCAGTAAAAATGTAGGTCTTTCCGGGCTGCTTGATTACCAGATCAAGCCAATGATTCAGCGCCGAACGACGCACCAGCCAGGCTCCGCCTTCCCCCAGGCGGAAGGCCGGGAAGCTGGGATCCCGGTAGAGCTGATAGAGTTTCGTCCTGCCGATGCCCAGATACTTCATGAGCTCGGCGGAGGTGAGCAGTTGGTCTTCACGGTTGATATCTTCCACGGCAATTCCCCCTTATCTGGCGTCCCGGTCGCGGTCGCGTTCGCGCTGCCGCTGTCGTTGCAGAAGCGCGAGACCGGCGAGAAGGTCCTTCTTGATCTGCTCGTCGGTGTAGCTGGGCGGGAAGTAGCTCCCAAAATCCTCCCGTCTGAGGCGAATCTGATCCTTCTGGTTGGGCTTTTGCTCCTCCATCGTGGTCTCAATCAGCCAGCGGCTTAACGACCCAGCGTTCACCGCCCGGTGCAGCCGCACGGCCTGGGCGTAGGACGGGGTGCAGTCGTTTCGCTCCATGGCGTCCAGCAGATCGTATTGGGCATCAGTGGGAAGATAGGACAACTCCACGCCCACGGAGAAGGCAATCTTGCTTTCGTCCATCTGATCCAACAGGGGCTGAATCAGATGGGTGAGACGGATGTAGCGCTGGATCTGCGCTCTGCTCTCTCCCGTTTCGATTCCGATTTGCGCGTCGCTCCGTAACTTCGTCTCAAGTTGAGACGAAGTGAGGTCCGTCCGCCGTCCCTGCTGCTTCATTGCCTCCAGCTTCATTTTGTAGGCAAACGCTTTCTCCGACGGCAGAATGTGTTCCCGGTGGAGGTTGCTGTCCACCAGAGCAATGGCGGCCTCATTCCGATCCAGGGAAACAACAAAGACAGGCACCGTTTCCAGCCCTGCCTTTGCCGCCGCGTATGCCCGCCGATGCCCGGAGATCAGTTCATAGTCCGTCTCGCTGCTCTCCATCCGCCGCACCAGCAGCGGGTTCAGAATCCCGCATTCCCGGATGCTCTCCGTCAGAGCCTCCATTTCCTCGTTGTCTTCCACCTTGTAGGGGTGGTCCGGAAAGCGGTGCAGCCGCTCCAGTGGGAGTTGTACCGTTTCCTGTTTCTTCTTTTCATCAAATCTCATTTCTCATTCTCCTTTTCCTCAGAATCACCTGCGTAAATCTTTCGAATTCGATTGACTACAAGATAGACCTCTACCAGCGTTCGACGCAACTCGGGAGCGTCCAGCATGTGTGTTTCGTTTGCTCTTTTCAGGAGGGCTTCCACTCTGAAGCCGGCTCTTCTGACATCCCGAATCAGAAGTGGGACGTCAGCCTTTGGGGCCTCTTTCACCTCGGTCTCTGTTATGGCCTTCCGAATGTACTCAGAACAGCTCATGCTCTCTGCAGCCGCTTTTTTCTGCAATTTTTCTTTTTCTTCAGCGTTCAGAAAGAAGCCAAATTGATGGGTCCGTTGTCTCATTCTCATTCCTCCATTCTCGGGGTACTAGGGGGGATTTCCCCTAACATGCAGGCTGTGTATATACACAGTCGTTGCTTGCTAAGACAGTGCCATGGCCAATCCCGTGCCGTTGCCCCGCCTCGAAGAGGCGGCCCCGCATGCTGCCAAAGGCAAGCGGATCGGCACGGAAATCGTCCAGGATCGCTTTCACGTCTTCCTTTTTCAGCCGGTCAAAAGCGTCTTTGACAATCTCCGTCGGGTAGTCCGTTCCATTGACCCGGAGCTTCGGCAGTTCAGTTAACATCACCATGCAGATGTGTTCGGTTAACTGCCGAAGCCCGGAGTCTACCGGCTCAGAGAAAAAAGAATTCAAATCCAATCTCTCCAGGAGGGAGGCAAGCCTTGCCTTGTTCTCTTCCGTATAGATCAGATCAAATTCTTTCTTACTACTATTATTCTTACTCTGTGCCGATTTTCGGCATGGTAGTGTGCCGGTTTTCGGCATACCGGCATACTCAAAATCGGCATGGTACTCCGCCGATAATCGGCATGGTTCGTCCTCGCCGCCCTCCTGGACGCAGCCCACGTAGATGCGGTCAGCCTTCCCTTTGATCTTCTCCCGATAGATCAGTCCGGCGTCCTCCAGCTCCTGCAGCAGCTTGGTCGCTTTGCCGTGAGCGCAGCGCAGCCTTTCGCAGATTTCCTGATTGGAGTAATAGCAAAAGACATAACCGTCCTCGTCTTTGAAATCGTTCTTCAAGGATAGCTGGAAGCGATCATTCAGCAGCGTGTACAGCAGCTTTGCGTCGTTGGAGATTGGCGCGTTGATCAGCGGTTTCGGTAGTTGCGCATAGGGAACCTGCTTTTGCTTTTTACTCAACCCAACATCTCCTCTCTGACTTTTCGTTTCTTTCTCATCCTCGGCATAAGTACCCCCTTTCTGACCGTGCCTGCGGCCTTCCCGGAACCGTCATGTTTCGGGGCGGTTTTTGCGATTTTTTCCCTCTGTGCGCGCCGTTTGAGACGTAGGATAGGAAACTACCCCCGCCGCGGCTTTTTGCTCGTCTGCATCGTTTTTTCTCTCCTTTCCGCTTTCGCAACGATTGAAATAGAAAAACCGCCGAACCCCACCTGGCTTTGGCACTGCCACCTTCTCAGCCTCAAAAGCACGTGGCATTTGCATCATCTCCTTTCGTCGTCAAGCAAACTGCCTCAAAAAGTGATAGCAGTTATTTAATAATGCAGAAACCGGGAAACAACCTGTGCAATCAAGTTGTTTTCGGAATTATCGTTTGTTGATGCGTGTCTTAACCAGCATAAAAAGCATTGACGTCAAATTGACGTCAATCGCCTTTGAAGCGCAGCGTAATGACGTCATGATGACGTCATCCAAACAATTCAAGGTCATCTAATCTACATGGCTTTTACCCTCGTTCCATGCCTCATTTCCCGTTGTACCCGATGACGTTCCTGCCCGGTTGTCTCCCCGGCGTTTTTCGTCGCTCCGGCTTACAAGCCATCGTCGCGGCGGTATCTCATCGGACGGGTATTCTGTTTTCAAAATTCATGTGAGGGAAAATACTCTCTACTAATTCAGATTTTGAAGGGCAAAATGGCTACAGATTTCGCAAAATCTTTTTCAATTTTTTTGAATGAGCCTCTACTAATTCAGATTCTGAGGGGCAAAATGACGTGTGTTTTCTGAATTGTTCATAAAATATTTACATTTAACTTGCTTAATTGGAATCTCTCTACATATCCAGATTTACCCGGCAAAATATAACCATATTTCGCCCAACGGAGCAGATTTTTTACTTGGTCTTCTACTTATCCAGTTTTTGAGGGTGATATGTGCAGTTTCCTGCCATAAAAATGGGTCACTTGCGACGGCCCTCACATGGTTGGACAAAAACCGCAGAAAACACAACCCCGAGGAAAGATCTTTTTCTCCTTGTTTTACTCGACTTCGAAAAAAACCTTCTACTAATTGTGATTTTTGGGGGCAAAAATGCGGGTGTTTTCAACAATATTTACGAAACATTCAAAAAGCAGCCTTCTTGTATGGCAAGAGAAGTAACCATACAGGAAGGCTGCTCATTATTGCGGGCAGAGTGCTAATCGCGGAATGTGGCATTGTGTTGTCATCAAAGCAAAACGCACGATCCCGTCATCGGAACCGTGCGTTTTAAGCCACTTTATCGGCAAATAAATTAATTTAGTTTTCCTGCTTCGCATATTGCTATTTTGCCGATAATGGGATATAATATTTCCGGAAGAATCTTTGCGGAGGTGCGGCAAATGAACTATATTTCTGTTGCGGAGGCGGCGAAGCGCTGGGGGCTTTCCGAGCGCAGCGTGCGGAATTACTGCGCCCAGGGACGCATTCCTGGGGCGCTGCTGACGGGGAAAACCTGGAACGTGCCGAAGGACGCTGAAAAGCCGGCGCGGAAGCCCCGGAGCGACGCCGGGCGGCGGGATCTGCTCACGGTTTTACGGGAGGAGAAGGCCGCGAAGCTCCACGGGGGCATTTATCACAAGATCCAGATCGACCTGACCTACAACTCCAACCATATTGAGGGCAGCCGCCTGACCCACGACCAGACCCGGCTGATCTTTGAGACGAACACTATCGGTATGGATGCCAGCGTTCGGGTGGACGACGTGGTGGAAACGGCAAATCACTTCCGCTGCATTGATCTGATCATCGACGCAGCCAATCATACCATTACCGAAAGCCTGATTAAGCAGCTCCACGCCGTGCTGAAAAACGGCACCACCGACAGCCGCAAGGATTGGTTTGCCGTGGGCGATTACAAACGCTTCCCCAATGAGGTCGGCGGCCGCGCCACCACCGCCCCGGAGGCCGTCCCCGCCGCTATGAAAGCCCTGTTGCGGGATTACAACGCCAAGAAGGAAAAGACCTTCGACGATCTGCTGGACTTCCACTACCGCTTCGAGCGCATCCACCCCTTCCAGGACGGCAACGGCCGCGTCGGCCGCCTGCTGCTGTTCAAGGAATGCCTCCGCTGCGGCTTCGTCCCCTTCATCATCACAGACGACCTCAAAACCTTCTACTACCGCGGCCTCCAAAATTGGGAAACCAAACCCGGCTACCTCCGCGACACCTGCGGCCTTGCCCAGGACCGCTTTCAGCAAGTGCTGACATATTTTCACATCAAATATTGAAAAGTGAAAAAAATTATCGCGCAATGTTATTGAAAAGTTGCTAAAAGTCGGCTATAATATTGTTGAAAAGTTTCCGTGAGGTGGTTCTTCATGCTAAAACGAAAGATTGCTGACCTGATCGAGCAGCACTTGAAGTCCGGTTTTGAGCGCATTTTGCTGATCGACGGTGCGCGTCAGGTTGGAAAAACCTATATCATCCGCCACGTCGGGAAGGAGCTGTTTCCCAATTTCGTTGAGATCAACATGCTGGCGGATTCCATTGGTGACAAACTGTTTGAAAACACAAAGACGGTGGATGATTTCTACCTCCGCGTCAGCTCTGTACAGGGAGTAAGCCTTGGAACGGCGGAAAACACGCTCATCTTCATCGACGAAATCCAGGCCTATCCACATCTGCTGACGATGCTGAAATTTCTCCGGGACGACAACCGGTTTACCTATATCGCCAGCGGCTCCCTGCTGGGCGTGACGCTGGCAGAGACGACTTCTATCCCCATCGGCAGCATTCGCAAGGTGCGCATGTTCCCACTGGACTTTGAAGAATTCCTCTACGCCAACGGCATGAATGAATTTGCCGTCAACATCCTACGCAAGAAGTTTGAAGCGCGGGAAGCCTTGGACGAAGCCATGCACGGAAAAATGATGGACTACTTCAAGCGCTACCTGTTGGTGGGCGGCTTGCCGGCGGCGGTCAATGCCTATCTGGAAACCAAGAATATTCAGACCGTCCGCGAGATCCAGCGCGAAATTCATGATTACTATGCCGCCGACGCCTCCAAGTATGACGCGGAGCGCAAGCTGAAGATCCGCCTAATCTACGATCAAATCCCCTCCAATTTGGAGAACAAAAAGAAGCGAGTCGTGGCGCAGCGGATTGAAGGGAAGAAGGGCAGCACCTTCACCGACTATGAAGATGAATTTGAGTATTTGATCAGCGCCGGGATCGCCTTGAACGTGCAGGCAATTTCCACGCCCACCTTCCCCCTGATCGAATCCTCCGGCAAAAACCTGTTGAAGCTGTACCTGAACGACGTGGGCATTCTCACGGCAATCCTGTACGGCAACAATATCCGGGCGATCTTAGAAGATGAAAAGAGCATCAACCTCGGCTCGGTCTATGAGAGCGTGGTGGCCCAGGAACTGGCGGCCCACGGCGGCAAGCTGTTCTATTACGATAACCGCAGCAAGGGTGAGGTGGATTACCTGATCGACGATTACGACAGTCTCTCCGCCGTCCCCATCGAGGTCAAGTCCGGCAAGGACTACACCGTCCACAGCGCGCTGAATACTTTTGTAAAGAACGACGACTATCACGTGAAAAAGGCCTATGTTCTGTCCAATACCCGCGAGATCACGACAAATGGCAAGATCACATATCTGCCGATCTATGACGTGATGTTCTTTGGGGCAGCGGAGGATTCATCAAATGGTGTTCACCTGCTGTAATCGTTTTGCACTGTGACACCGCATAAAACCATCAGAGAATTGAAGGGGAGCTACGTATGTCTACAAACATTTCCAAACAGAAACGAGACGAGCTGCTTCGAAAGATACAAGAGATTCGCACCTATATTTCCACCACTGCGCAGGATGAGAACACTGCCCGACTGCTTTCCTATCTTTCTGATCTGTCCAAAGATGTGAACGGCAAGAAATATGGACTGGTATTTGAGGAGCACCGGGAGGAAATCGACGATGTGCTGGATACCCATACTCCTGTGCTGACTGAAAACTCTGATCTTTTCATTGATAACGGCGGGCAGATGAATTTCCTTATCGAGGGGGACAATCTTGCCTCACTGAAGCTGCTGGAAAAGACGCACAAAGGAAAAATCGATCTGATCTATATCGATCCGCCATACAACCTCGGCAGTGATTTTGTGTATAACGATAGTTTTGTAGGAAAAGAAGATGGATTCAGACATTCAAAATGGCTGTCTTTTATGGAGCAAAGATTGCATATTGCTCGTAATCTCCTATCTGAGCGAGGGGCCATTTTTATCAGCATAAACGATGTTGAATATGCTGGGCTAAAGCTCCTTTGTGATGAAATCTTTTCTGAGGACCTGTTCCAAGCGAATTTTATCTGGCAATGCCGTCAGCGCGCTGATAGCAGAAATACAAATATGATATCTACAGATCATGAGTACATACTTGCTTTCGCTAAATCGAACGGCTTTTCACTGCGAGGGCAGGCAAAAGACCTCACAAAATACAAGAACCACGACAATGATCCCAGGGGGCCGTGGGCAAGCATTGACTTGTCAGGGCTTGCAGATGCTACACGTAGGCCGAACCTTCATTTTGATATTGTTGATCCTGCAACAGGAAATGTTTATCCACCCAATCCTAATCGCGGTTGGTCAAAGAGTCGCGAGACTATCGCAAAAATGATTGCTGAAAACCGAATCCTTTGGCCAGCTTCTCCTGGTGGTCGTCCACGTGAAAAGAAGTTCGTTAAGGATCTTCTCAGTGAAACCACGGGCTTCTCCAGCATTCTCAATAGCGCAGATGCAGGGTTTACGACTGACGGGACAAGAGCGGTAACTCAGATATTAGGTACCCGTGCTTTTAGTTTTCCCAAAAGTGTAAAACTGCTCCACCTGCTGATTGGCCAATATCCTACCGATGATTGTACTGTTTTAGATTTTTTCGCAGGTTCGGGAACTACGGGCCATGCTGTGATGATGCTTAATGACGAGGACGGTGGCAACCGCCATTTCATCCTCTGCACAAACAATGAAAACAATATCTGCCGCGAGGTCACGTATGAGCGCATTCGTCGGGTGATTGAAAAAGAGGGGTACGAAGCTTCTTTGAAATACTACAAGGTCGATTATATCCCCATCGACAAGCGGATGTATTACGAATACGCCGATGAGCTGCTGCTCCACATTCGGGAACTAGTGGAGCTGGAGAACGGGATCAATTTCACAGGCAACAATGAAATCGCTATTGTCCTAACCGAGGAAGAGCTATCAGTGTTTACGGAGAATATTGGTGAAGACTGCCGGAAGCTCTATATGGGGCATGACATTCTGCCCGACGAAGAGCAGCAGGCAATCATTACCGAACACGGTGTGGAAATTAGTATTATTCCCGACTATTACTATCGGGACTTGCAGGAGAGTTGAACGCCTTATAGAGAAAGAAGGGTGTAGCGATGGCTGTTCTTGATATATCATTTGCGCAAGCAATACAGAAAAAACTGTCAAAAGAATTTGAGGTACGCATTCCTTCTGAACAGGAATATTACTCGCATCCAACGTTTGTTGTAAGTGGTCTTGCAGAGTATATTCGCTTAATTGCTGCAATATCGTCGATAAATAAAGATTCATCATATAGCGAGACGGTGGTTTATCGTGGCATGGCGGATACTGAATACGACCTTCTTCCCGGGCTTGCAAGGATCAAGAAGCCTGAACACGATATGGAGGCAACGTTAATCAATGATTTTTTAACCAGACGACCGGACGCATTTAGTGGGCTTGCTGAGTTTGACACTCTTGCAAAGATGCAGCACTATGGGCTCCCGACCAGATTACTTGATTTTTCTCTAAACCCGCTTGTTGCGCTCTATTTCGCATGCGAATCTAAAACAGCGAAATCTGGTAGAGTCCTTTGCCATAGTACTTACCTAAAAAACGACTCTTCGGAATATGTCAATGCTATCTGCACATTGGCAACAAAAAAGATGTTCGATGACAACTACACGGTT
>JAEEKA010000048.1 GCA_016282135.1 Oscillospiraceae bacterium | reverse complement strand
GTTGCTATCATCATAAAGCAGTATTTGGGACACCTTGTTACCATACTGTCCTTGCTGATCGGCGGCGGCATTATGCTTGCCTGTTACCTTGCCCTGTGACGAGGCCAGACACGGCAAGGCCCTGGAAGGCCTGCTGAAGCGCTACTTTGGCTAATGTACAGTATTCTCTCTATCGCATCGCTGAGAGAACGACTGATTGACGAGGGCATCCTCGGCGCGGAAAACTGTTCCCCGGAGGAAAACGAGCAGTTTCAAGCGCTGCTGGAAACCGGGGAACCTCTGCCGGAGGGTGTGTATCCTACGCCAGAGTCGGAATATGAGTTTTGCCGCATCCCGGATTCCAAGCTCACCCCCGCGGAGGAATTGAACCTGATTGAGGTCTTGAAGCTGAAGCGGGTCATGACCATCCAGAAATGGGTGTCTTTCTTTGGTGTTCTGACTGTAATCAGCCTGATTCTCTCGACGCTGCTTCTCTTTCGGTAGCATGAAAGAGGGCTTTCCGTTTTCGAAGAATCCGTAATTCTGGTTTTTTGCGGAAAGCCGAATGCAGCATCACTTGGAGCAAACGTGAAATCAACTGTAACCCGAATACCGTAGACTATCAGGAGGAACGGAGCTATGTTGTCAAAAAAGCCCATTTTAAACGGCATCCTTTCTTTCATTCTCGGTGCAGCTCTTCTCGCGCTGTTCTACTTTGTGCTGAGCCTGATAAATAAGACCTCCTTTATGGAAGAGATCGGCAGCGTGGGGAACATTATCATCGAAGTGGTGGTCTGCATCGCCTGCGGCGTCGCAGGTTATCTGCAGGCAAAGAAGAAGGCCGCGAAGTAATTCGCCGCGGCAAGGCTTTGATCGTCCCGCTGAGGCGGCAGAACAAATCAAACAACAAAAAAGGGGGCTGCTCTATCAGCCTCCTTTTTGTTGGAACAACATCCTGCAAAGGAGCGTCAACAAGCATGAAAAATGAAATCCCCCGGCGGCGCTGGGCTTATCTGTCCCTTGGCATCGCTGCCCTGCTGTTTGCGGGCGTGATCTACGCCTGGTCGATTCTGAAAACGCCCCTGGGCGAGGCCTTCGGCTGGTCCGGGAAGGAGCTGGCCCTGAACTACACGCTGACCATGTGGTGCTTCTGTCTGGGCGGCTTCGGCGGCGGGCTGCTGGGCAAGCGGCTGGGCAGCCGAATCTGCCTGCTGCTGGCGGCCCTGCTGGCGGGGGGCGGCTTTGTTCTGGCCTCCCGGCTCTCCGGCGGCTCCGTGCTTCCCCTCTACCTCTGCTACGGCGGTATGGGCGGTCTGGGCATCGGCCTGGCCTACAACGTCATTATCTCCACCGTCAACCGCTGGTTTCCGGACAAGAAGGGCCTCTGCTCCGGGGCTTTGATGATGGGCTTCGGGGCCTCGGCCCTGGTGGTGGGCAAGCTGGCCGCCGCTCTGATAGAGGGGCCCGGCTGGCGGACCGCCTATCTCTGGGTGGGCATCGCTTTGGGGGTCGTCCTGGGCCTGACCGCCCTGTTCCTCCGGGCCCCCGGCTCGGACACGGTTCTCCCCGCGCCCGCTGCCCGGCAGGGCCGGAGCGACGAGGTGGAGACTCTGGAATGCACCACGGGGCAAATGCTCCGCCGCCCCTCCTTCTGGCTGGCCTTTTTCTGCATCGTCTGCCTCTCCGCCGTGGGCAGCACGGTCTTCTCCTTTGCCAGGGATCTATCCATGTCCGTTGGGGCGGAGGCGGGCTTTGCCACCACCCTGGTGGGGGTCCTTTCCATCTGCAACGGCCTGGGCCGCATTCTGATCGGCTCTCTCTTTGACAGGCTGGGCCGGAAACGGACCATGCTGACCGCCAACATTCTCACCATCCTGGCCGCCGGGACCACCCTCCTGGCTGCCGTCCTGCACTCCCTGCCCCTGTGCGTGGCGGGGCTCTGCCTGACCGGCTTCTCCTACGGCTCCTCCCCCACCATCTCCTCGGCCTTTACGGCCTCCTTTTACGGCGCCAAGAACTTCCCCCTGAACTTCTCCGTGATGAACTTCAACCTGATCCCCGCCGCCCTGACTGCCACCGCCGCCGGGGGCCTGCTGGAATCCTCCGGCGGCTTCACGGTCCCGCTAGCCCTGCTGGCCGGGCTTGCGGCGGCGTCCCTGGCGCTAAGTCTTCTCATCCGAAAGCCCTGAGCGGAAGGACGGTTCCGCGTATCCTGAAGCGCAGAACCGTCTTTTTCGTTTTCAAAAAATATTTTTCGGCATTTTTGTCAACCTTTTTTCGACTTGTCCGGTCTATATAACGAAATCAACAGACACGGCAGAAGAACAAGGAGGGGTGCAAATGCCGCAAGAAGAACTCTTTGCGTTCAGATACTGGAAATTGCTTTTGTATCTGAAGCCGGACCAACTCCGCCGGAAACAGGTAAATCTCCCGGCTGGAGGCGCCTTAGGGGCAAATATCGTTTGTCCGTCGGCAGAAACAGAAATTTTGCAGTTTTTGTAAAAAATGAATCTCTTAATTTGCACATTTTGTAATAGACAATCTGTCGTTGGAATTGTATAATGATGGCGCCAATCATAAAAGAAAGGAATCACAGTGAAATATGAAAACACGAATTCTCTCCCTGCTTCTTGCAGTAAGCCTGCTGTTCGGCCTTTTGGCCGTGCCCGCAGCAGCAGCCTCCCGCAGCGACGTCTACAACTATCTGCGCGACTATGCCAAGAGCGGCGGCTACGATGACACCGACAAGTGCTACTACACAGGTTACTACATCACCTCTGACAATTCCGCAGCTTATGAGGTCTCGTTCTACCCCAGCGACAGCCGGGTAGAGCTTACCATCTATATCGGCGCTGTCAAGGTCGCCATGGTACTCAACAAGTCCATGAACCTGCCTTACACTGCCTACGTTGAGGTTCGGGCCGATAAGACCTCTACCGGCAAGGTGGATGTGAAGTCCGGCTATGACGGCTCGGCCTATACGCAATTCAAATCCTTCAGCGGCGACACGAGCATCAAAGCCGATATGCTGGAAATACTGAACTCCCTTCTCCCCGTCGTCATCGAATTCACGCGCGGCGAGATTTACGACGGCGGCTACACGCTGAAGGATATGGGCCTCAGCTCCTACAACAAATGTGTTGCGGCCCACTGTGTTGACTACAACGGCACGGTTATCCAGCAGCCTACCTGCGGTCAGGATGGCGTCCGCGCTTACATCTGCACCGTCTGCGGCAAAACGGTTTCCACCGAATCCATCCCCGCCACCGGCAAGCATACCTGGGGCCAGGGTGTGGTAATTATCCAGCCCACCTGCACCGAAGAAGGCACCATGCGCTACACCTGCACCGTGTGCAAGAGCGCCACGCGGGATGAGTGGGTTCCCGCCCTGGGCCATGCTTGGGCACTGACGGAGGTTCTGACAGAAGACGACACCCTCCACGCCTGCACGGGCCGCTATACCTGCACCCGCTGTGAGAAAACCAAGGAAGCCTCTCTCTGTGCGACGGAGGTCTTCACCGACATGCCCAAGCAGAGCCACTGGGCCCATGACGCCATCGACTGGGCCTATTTCAAGGGCCTCACCGGCGGCACCTCCTATAACACCTTCTCTCCCAACAAGGTCGTCACCCGGGGCGAGGTCGTGACCTTCCTCCACACCATCAAGGGCAAGCCCGAGGCGGAGGCGGAGAACCCCTTCACCGACGTGAAGAAGAAGGACTTCTACTACGATGCCGTCCTTTGGGCCGTGGCAAACGGCATCACCAAGGGCACCACGGAGACCACCTTCTCCCCCAAGAGCACCTGCACCCGGGCGGAGATCGTCATGTTCCTCTGGGCTGCCGCGGGCCGTCCCGAGCCGGAGAATACCGAAAACAGGTTCCAGGACGTGAAGGCCAAGGATTACTTCCGCACCGCCGTTCTCTGGGCTGTGGAGAACGGCATCACCGGCGGCATTGACGAGACCCACTTCGGCCCCAAGGTCAACTGCACCAGAGCTCAGGTCATGCTCTTCCTCAAGGCCGCCTACCCCATTCTGACCGCCGAGGAGACCCCGGAACAGCCCGAGGAGCCCACCGAGCCCACGGAGCCGGAGGATCCCACCGAGCCCGAAGACCCCACCGAGCCCACGGAGCCCGAGGACCCCACCGAGCCCGAAGACCCCACCGAGCCCACGGAGCCCGAGGACCCCACCGAGCCCACCGCACCCGTAGACCCCACCGAGCCCATCCAGGCCGAGAATCCTGCTGAGCCCTGAAAGGGATTGAAATCTTCTGCAAAGCGTGGTATGATACTGCCATGAAATCTGAAAGAAAGGCGGAAATACTATGTTGTTCAAACTTCTCGTCGAGCTTGTGATCGGCGGCCTGTGCGGCTTTGCGGCCAACCGGATCATGAAGGGGCCCTCCGACAACATCGTGTTGAACGTGGTCCTGGGTCTGGTGGGCGGCGTGGTCGGCGGCCTGATCGGCAATATCCTTGGCTCCAAGGACACCTGGATCACCGGCATCATCCTCTCCATCGTCGGCTCCTGCATCGTGGTCTGGCTTTGGAGAAAATTCGTGAAATAACCCCACGCAGCCCTGTTTTTGCAAAACCGCCGCCTCATCCAGCGGCGGTTTTGCAGTTTTTGCGGAAAATGACCCCTCGATTTTGCACTTTTTGTTGTTGCCGGGATTACCCGTTATGATGTATAAAGGAGCTGTGAGCAGGACCCGCCGCGCCTGCGGTTTCCGGTGAAAGAAAAGAGAATCATAAATTTACTGTCAAAGGAGAAATGAAAATGGATGCAATGCGGTTTCCAAATGCCTATCGGGCAGTCAAAAAACTGTTCTTCGCTGAATTACTGAGCTTACTTCCCATTCTGTTCGTTCTTCTTTCAACACCGCTTCAATCCAGCGGAATAATTCCCTCTTCCGTTGCTTCTGGCCTTCTTCCCTGGATCTTCCTGGGCATCTTTCTGCTTTCCAGTGTGATCCGGATCCTGGGGCTCGGCCAGGGCAAGCTGGATCAGCCCAGCTTCCAGGTGGGACAGCGGGCGGCCATCACCGCCATTGTGCTTTACCTGGCGAACCTGTTTCTGATGCCCGTCTTTGTGGATTTTCTCGCTGAGCATTTGGCAAAGACTTCCCACTCCTACAGGGATCTCATCGAAAACGGAAAAATCGTCGGCATATTTATCGCGGCACTGGAGTTCGGCGTAATCATAGGCGTCGTCTATTATTCCGTTCGGGTCACGCTGAACATCATCGGCAGCATCCGGATTCTCTCTCTGCGGCTGCAAAACGGGAAGATGGATACGCGGGGCCGGCGGCTGTACCGGATGATCCTGCTTCTGATCCTGGTCGGGCTGTGCTTGTTTCTTCTGTCGGAGCTTCTGCCTGAATCCGTGGTCCGCTCCAAGGTGTTCAAGGTAATCAGCCTCGTGGTATCGCTCGGCAACTCCGTCGGTCTGCTTGGGGCGTGGGTGTGGCTGCTCGTCTACATGAAGCAGGCGGAAAAGATGCTGCTCCACGCGGAGCCGGAGGACATCTGGGCCGAACACAGCGAGATGCTGGAGCCCACCGATTCCTCCGCATATTCTCCCTGGTAACCGGCGTTCCGGAGACAGGCAAGCCCCCATGCGGCGTCTGACCGCATGGGGGCTTGCTGCGCATTCTTATACTAGACTGCAATAAAACGATTCCATCGTTTTATTGCAGTTCCGTATTATCCGAGCATCTGCACAGGCTCCATGGCCTCATGGAGCTGCTTGGTGATGGCGCCGGCGAAGATTCGGTCCGCCTGGATGTGGACCGTTTGCAGAGCCGGAGCACACTGGTTCACGGGGAGATTGCCATTCATGAAAACGTCGTTGTCCAAGATGAACCGAACCTCGTTTTCCTTCGCATTGGGCCGCTGGAGCATGCCGGGACCGGCATGGAGCTTGACCCGGCAGCCGCCGGACATCGCCATTTCAATATCCTGGCCGGAGCGGGCAAAATCCTCCTCCCGAACGTCCTCCTCCGCCAGCAGGCCCAGATAGCCGGGCTGGAACAGATCCCGGAAGGGCACGCCATCCAGATCCAGAGCCTTGCGGGAGAAGGCGTTGATGAACCGAAGCCCCACCCGCTCAAAATAGGCGGGCTGATAGGTGGAAATAAACTTGGCCAGGATCAGATCCAGCTTGGCGGCAAAGTCCTCCCACTGGGTATAGGCCGGGGTGGCCAGGGCAATAAAGTTGTTGGTCAGATTGACCTTCCACTTGCCCTCGGCGGACAGGAACTGGTAGTTGGTTATCCGCTCTCCTTCCTCCACCCGCAGGCTGCCGGGAGCGCCGGTGACCTTGGGCTGTGCCTGCTCCTGGAGACGCTTGTACTGGGGAAACTCCCGGCGGATGGCCTCCTGGAAATCCGCCGGCTCCCGGGCGGAAATGGAAAGGATCGTAGGGAACCGGAGCTGGCAGATCACCTCCACCAGCTGGGGCTTGCGATAAAGATACCGTTCACGGTCAGAAAACATAGCGGGAAGCCTCCCTGTCATAGGTTCTGTGCCCGGACGCCGGAAGCGCCGGGATTTTCACTGTTTTTTGGAATAGACGTACTCGTAGGTCCAGATGTTGGCGGGGTCTCCGTTGAAGAGGTGCAGGGCGCCGTCCTTCAGGGTTCCGGTGTAGTCGTTGGTCAGGCCCAGGAAGGTTTCCTGCATGGTGAAGTCCTCTCCCGTCAGGGTCCAGGTGATCTTATACTCCTCCCCGCCCCGGGAGTGTATGCCGGTGCCGTCCTCCTTCAGGATCAGGGAAAACTCCTCTTCTTCTTTGGTGTCGTCTCCTACCATCTTGGTATACTGTCCCACATAAGTGCCCGAAGCGGCCTTCAGGGGATTATCGGCGCAGGCAGCCAGCAGAGACGCCAGCAGGATCAGCGTCAGAAACAAGGCGGTCAGTTTCATGATTTTCAAGTTGATTCCTCCAACAAAGCTTTGATAACGGGAATATTATAGCATATATTTCGGAAAAGTCTATCCCCAAAACCGAAAAGCGGTCCCCGGCTTCCGCCGGGGACCGTGTCATTATTGGCTCAGCACCGGGAGAAACCCGTCGCCCTCCTCCGGCGGGGCCGGCTCCGTGGGGGGCTCCGTGGGAGGCTCAGTAGGTTCGGTGGGCGGCTCCGTAGGCGGCTCGGTAGGCTCTGTAGGCGGCTCCGTGGGCTCCGTAGGAGGCTCGGTGGGCGGCTCCGTAGGCGGCGTCGTGGGCTCCGTAGGAGGCGTCGTGGGCTCCGTGGGCGGCTCGGTGGGCTCCGTGGGATCCTCCACCACCTTGGCTACCACCTTATCCCGCTTCTTGTAGTTGCTGATGGCAATTTGGGTGGTCTCCTCCGCGCCGGTATTCTTGTTCTTCGTGGTCTTGAAGGTTGCCACCTTATAGCCGGTATAGGGCGTCGTGATGACCTCGCCGTTGCGGTAGGTGCCGTCGTTGGGCACTTCCCGCTCCACGGTCTTCCAGTCGTCCTTGCTCAGAATCTTGTAGGAAAGCTCCACGGTGTAGTCCTTCCACTCGGTGCCGTAGAGGATGATGTGGACCTTGCCGTCGTGCACGGAGGCTTCGATCTTGATGGGATAGGGGCTGCTGTTCTCGAACTTGTAGTCCAGAGAACCCCAGTAGATCGTGGCGTCCATGCCGTTGGGGACGTAGTCCACCAGGTACATGTGTGCCTCCCGCTCCACCGTCTTCAGATCCGCCTGAAGGACGGCATAGTAGATGGAGGAAGCCACCTGGCAGACGCCGCCGCCCAGCTCGGGCTTGGACTCGCCGCCGGCCACGTAGGCAATGGCCTCCTTGTAGCCCTTCGCCTCCGTCCGCTGACCCACAACCTTATTGAAGGAGAAGACCTCGCCGGGCATGACAATGGTGCCGTCGATGGCCGCGCAGGCCAGCTTCAGATTGTTGGTACGGTTGTAAATGTTGGTATGGGGGGTGTGGGCCTCCGCCAGCACATCCTTGAACAGACTTTCCCGCAGGGTTTCGGCGTCCGTCTCCGGCTTCAGCACGCTGAGGGTTGCTTTCACCTCTTCCCCGGGCGCGGCGGCGTCCAGGGCGGCCTGCAGGGCCTCGCGGTCAAAGCCAAAACCGTTGGCTCCGTCCGTCACCTCACCGGTGGCGGTGTCCAGCACCGGCTCCACGGGCTCCTTGCAGTAGCGGTCCCAGAGCGTCTCCACATCCACCAAAGCGGGAGCGTGGAAGCCATAGGTCAGGCTGGGCTGCAATACAGACTCGGGGTCCTCCGCAATCAGCGCCACAGAATAGGCCTCCGTCACAGTCTTATAGATGGCATCCGCATCCAGGTCCCGGCCGACGGAACCCAGGCGAATCACAAGAAGCTTTTCCGGCGGCAAATCCTCATCGGAGGGCGCGTCCCCTCCGGCGGGCGGCTCCGTGGCAGGGGCGTCCTCCAGAGAGATTGTCGGCTCTTCCATCTCGGTGCCGTATTCCTCCACGAACTCGTCAATCCTCGCCCGCAGCGCGGTTTCGTCGTAAACCAGATAGGTTCTGGGGTCCATCAGATAGCTGTCCACCGTATCGCTTTCCCGGCCGACGCCGTTGTTCAAATCGGTAACTATCTGGACCATATCCAGGTGGACGTCGCTGACCGCGTCGGACAGGGTGAGCACCAGCGGCTCTTCCGCGGTCTCGCCTTCTTTTACCTCGGGCTTCAAAGTCAGGACCATATCCTTCCGGATCACCATATCCAGCTCAGAGAAACGCCGCTCCAGGTCGGCTCTGGGCATGCCCTGCAGCTCCACGGTGGGATGAGATTCCTCCGTGTTGACAGGCTCCTTCCGGCTGTCCTTGGTGAGAATCAGGATTCCCACCACCAACACCAGCACGCCGGCAACCGCGGCGAACACAGGCCACAGCCTGCTCAACGTGGAGCCCTTTCGGCTCGCGGGTTTTTTATTTGCATCGCTGCGGCGCGAAGCGGCCGTCGTGCCCTTTTTGGCTTCAAATTTTCCTTTTTCCAAGGAGCTCCCCCCTTTTCGTTCTTTTTCGAGGTTTTTTCTCTTGAAGTGATATTATACCCATCTCAAGGGAAAAATGCAATGACAATTCGTTACGATTCCAAAATTTCTGTTTTCTCCCGGTTTGCCAGACGCTCAAAGGCTTCCACCAGGGCAACGGCGGCCTTCAGGCTGTTTTCGCCCCGGTTCAGCCGCAGGCGAAGCACCGGTTGGGCAGATTTGGGCTGGATGAAGAGCCGTCCCGCCAGGCCCGGCGCGGCGCAGAGGGCGGAAACCGTCTCAAAATCCAGCACCAGCAGGGTGAACCAGAGCTCCTGCCCCTTCTGGGTAATATCTACGATGGTCAGTTGGGCAGCCCGGGCCCGGAGCAGGGCCACGTCGATCAGGTTCATGACGCCCTTGGGCGGGTCGCCGTAGCGGTCCACGATTTCGTCCAGCAGATCGTCGGCGTCGGTCTGGGTGCGGATGGCGGCCATGCGCCGGTAGAGGTCCATGCGCTGTTCGCCGTTCTCCACGTAGTCCCGGTCGATGTTCGCGGTGATGTCGAAGTCCGCGGTGCAGTCCACCGGCTTGGCCTCGGGCCCGCTCTGCTCCTCGATCACAGCCTCCTCCAGCAGCTTGAGATACATGTCGTAGCCCACCGAGACGATGTGCCCCGACTGTTCCGCCCCCAGCAGATTGCCCGCGCCCCGGATCTCCAGGTCTCGCATGGCAATCTTGAAGCCGGAGCCGAACTCCGCGTACTCCCGAATGGCCTCCAGCCGCTTTTCCGCCACCTCGGAGAGAACCTTGCCCCGCCGGAAGGTAAGATAGGCGAAGGCGTGGCGGCTGGACCGGCCCACCCGGCCCCGGAGCTGGTGGAGCTGGGCCAGACCAAGCCGATCGGCGTCCTCAATAATCAGGGTGTTGACGTTGGGGATGTCGATGCCGGTCTCGATAATGGTGGTGCAGACCAGAATCTGGACCTCCCCGTCCGCCATGCGCTGCATCACGTCCCCCAGCTGGTCCTCGTTCATCTTCCCGTGGGCAATGGCCACCTCCGCCCCAGGATGCCGGGCGGAGAGCTTTGCCGCGCACTGGGCGATGGACTCCACCCGGTTGTGGAGATAGTAGACCTGGCCGCCCCGGGCCAGCTCCCGGCGGATGGCGTCGTCCAGCACCGGCTCGCTGTGCTCCAGCACGAAGGTCTGCACCGGATAGCGGTCCATAGGCGGCTCCTCGATGGTGGACATGTCCCGCAAACCGGAAAGGGCCATGTTCAGCGTTCGGGGAATCGGGGTTGCCGACAGTGTTAAGACGTCAACGCCCCGGGAAAGTTCCTTCAATCTTTCCTTGTGAGTCACACCGAAGCGCTGCTCCTCGTCCACGATCAACAATCCCAGGTCCTTGAAGACCACGTCTTTTTGCAGCAGCTTGTGGGTGCCCACGATCAGGTCCACCGTTCCCGCCCGGACTCCCGCCAGGGCCCGCTTCTGCTGGGCCGGGGAGCGGAACCGGGAAAGCACCTCGATATTCACGGGGAAGCCTTCAAAACGGCGGGAGGCGGTGACAAAGTGCTGCTGGGCCAGAACTGTGGTGGGCACCAAAATCGCCACCTGCTTGGAGTCCATCATGGCCTTCATGGCGGCCCGGAGGGCCACCTCGGTCTTGCCGAAGCCCACGTCCCCGCAGAGCAGCCGATCCATGGGGGCGGGGGCCTCCATGTCGCCCTTGATCTCCGCGATGCAGCGGAGTTGGTCGTCCGTCTCCGCAAAGGGGAAATTGTCCTCAAACTCCCGCTGCCAGGGGGTATCGGCGGCAAAGGCAAAGCCCATGAGCCGCTTCCGCTCCGCGTAGAGCTTGATGAGGCCCTCCGCCAGGTCCTTGACGGCGGCCTTGGCCCGTTTTTTGGTCTTTTCCCAGGCGTCGCCTCCCAGCTTGTTCAGCTTGACGGGGCTGTCCTGAGCGGCGCCGATATATTTATAGATCAAATCCATCTGGGTGGCGGGCACATAGAGCACGTCCGTCCCCTGATAGGCAATTTTCACGTAATCCTTGACGGCCCCGTCCACCTTCATCTGCTCCATGCCCACATAGCGGCCGATGCCGTGATACTCGTGGACGATCAGATCCCCGGGGCTCAGGTCCGTAAAGGAATTGAGCTTCTGCCGGTTGGTGGTCTTGCCCTTGGCCCGGGGCTTTCGGGCGGTCCGGGCCAGAAGCTGGCCCTCGGTCAGCACCGCCAGCTTGACGGTGGGGTATTCCATGCCGCTGGGCAGGGAGCCGTCCGTGAGATAGATTCCCCCCGGGGCAGGCCATTCCGAGGCCGGAAAGGCCATGGAGACAGGAATCTCCTTGTCCCGGAGGAAGGCTTCCAGAATCTCCCCCCGGCGGCGGTTGCCGCAGAGAACCAGGGTCCGGTAGCCGTTCTTTTGAAAGTGGGCCAGGTCCTGGGCGGCCACGTCCAGGTTGCCGCCGTAGGAGGGCAGCTGCTTTGCCACCAGATCCAGCAGGGCTGCGGGCTGAAGCTCCGGCGGATAGGCCGCCGAAAGGAAGGCGTCCAGGAAGAGGGCGGGGTGGCCCTCCAAACCGGCGCAGAGCGCATCCCAGCCCTTGCCGAAATCGCAGAGCTCTCCGGCCAGAACGCCCCCCTGGAGCAGGGAATCCAGCTGCAGGCCCAGATCCTCCTCCCAGCCCGCCGCGGCCCGGCGCAGATTGCCGTGGTCGCAGAACACCGGAATGCCGCCCTCCGGCAGGTAATCGGCGGCGGTGGCAAAATCTGGATAGATCAGGCTCAGATACCGGTCTCCCGCTCCGAAGAAGCTGCGGTTGCCCAGGGTTTCCAGGTCCGCCTCCAGGGTCTGAATCAGGGCCTCGTGGCGGTTCTTGCGGCGCTTCTGCCGGGCAATCACCCGCTGGATGTCCTCGCACAGGCCCTCGATGCCTCCGGGGTGGAGCATAGGCAGGGTTTCTGCCACCGGCAGCAGCGTCGCTTCCTCCAGATTCTCCACCCGGCGCTGGGTCAGGGGGTCGAAAAGTCCCATGGCGTCGATCTCGTCTCCGAAAAATTCAACGCGAAGGGGGTTCTCCATGGCGGGGCTGTACACGTCCAGAATGCCGCCCCGAATGGCGAACTGGCCCACGCCCTCCACCATCTTGCAGCGGGTGTAGCCGCAGCGGAGCAGGCGGCCTGCCAGCTCCTCCAGATCAAACAGTCCGCCGGGACGCAGGGTGATTGCCGCCCCCAGCAGGACGTTCTTCGGCAGAGTCCGCAGGGCCAGGGCCTCCCAGGAGGCGATCACCAGCGGCTCCTGCCCCAAGGCCATCCGATAGAGCAGCCGCAGCCGCTTCTGTTCCCACTGCCGGGAGGCGGCAGCGGTGTCGTAAAAGGTCAGGTCCCGGCCGGGCAGGATGGGACAGGTGGTTCCCAGGAAGGCCGCCAGCTCCTCCTGGGTCCGGCGGCAGGCCAGCTCGTCCTGGCAGAGCACCAAAATCGGCGCCTCCAGCTCCCGCCGCAGGCCCGCGATCAAATGGGAGCGGTTGATCTGCGCCGCTCCGGAAACGCCCACAGACTTGCCTTTTTTGAGGGTGGCAAGGAGGGTCTTGTATTCAGTTATCTCCCGCAGAGCGGTAAGAAGCAGGTCCATGAGGCACCCCTTTCTTGAATGAAGTATCGCCTTACGGCGATAGGAAGTATTCCCTTGGAATGTGAAGTATCCGCCGGCACGGATATGAAGTATTGCCTGCGGCAATATGGGCACAACGGGAAGACTTCCCGTTGTGTAAAATATGGCGAAGCCATACTTCATAAACGCAGCGTCTTCATACGGCGCAGCCGTACTTCATATTTGCCTCAGCAAATACTTCATTTTTGTCGTTCCACGCACCAGCGCGGAAAAGGGCAAAAGCCCCTTTCCGTGCTGATATACTGTATAAACGTATGATGCTATTTCCCGTTAAACTTGCCGGCCGCCGATTGCGGGCCGTTTTGGATCAGCTCCAGGACGGCGGCGGCGGCGTGTTCCACGGCGGGCGCCAGCTCCTTCTCCTCTTCGGGGGAGAAGTTGGAAAGCACCCAGTCCGCCAGATCGTAGTCCGGGTGTGGCTTGGCCCCCACGCCGATCCGAACCCGGGGGAATTCCTGGCTGCCCAGGTGGGCAATGATCGATTTCAGGCCGTTGTGGCCCCCGGCGGAGCCCTCGGCCCGGACGCGAATCCTCCCCACCGGGAGGGAGATATCGTCCGAAATCACCAGGATGCGGGAAATCGGGATCCGGTAGAACATGGCGGCCAGCTGCACCGCCTCGCCGGAGGCGTTCATAAAGGTTTCCGGCTTCAGCAGCAGGACCTTCTGTCCGGCCAGGGTGCAGGTCCCGGTGAGTCCCCGGAATTTGGCCCGGTCGATCTTACAGCCCGCCTGCTTCGCCAGCAGCTCCGCAGCCCGGAAGCCCACGTTATGTCTGGTCTTCTCGTACTCCCGCCCGGGATTTCCCAGGCCGACGATAAGCCAGTCGATCGTAGGTTTTTTAAAAATCATGTTCGTTTCGTTCCCCAACTTCCTTTTTCCGAAGAATTATCTCGCGCCGATGATGCAGTCGGAGATAGAGGTCTCGTCGGTGATGTGCTGAATGGCCTTGGCAAAGGTGGGCGCCACGGAGAGCATCTTGATCTTGGTGCCGGCGTAATCCTCGGGCAGGGGGATGGTGTCCAGCAGAACCAGTTCCTTGATGACGCTGTTCTCAATCCGCTCCCAGGCCCGGGTGACCTTGCCGGTGGCGGCGTCGACCCGGTTGGAGAGCACGCCGTGGGTGGCGCAGGCATAGACTTCCTTGGCCCCGCCTACCTCCACCAGCGCCTTGGCGGCGTTGCAGAGGGAACCGGCGGTATCCACGATGTCGTCCAGCATGATGCAGGTCTTGCCTTCCACGTCGCCGATGACGTTCATGACCTCGCAGACGTTGTCCTTGGGACGGCGCTTATCCACGATGGCCAGGTCCATGTGGACCCGCTGGGCGAAGTTCCGGGTGCGGGCCACGGAGCCCACGTCCGGGGAGACAGCAACGAAATCGGAGTGGTCAAACACGTCGGGGTTGAATTTGTCCATGTAATAGTCCACGAACAGGGGCAGGCCGGTCAGGTGATCCACAGGGATGTCGAAGAAGCCCTGGATCTGGGCGGCGTGCAGGTCCATGGTCAGAACACGGTCCGCGCCCGCGGCGGTGAGCATGTTGGCCACCAGCTTGGAGGTAATGGGATCGCGGCCCTTGGCCTTGCGGTCCTGACGGGCATAGCCGTAGTAGGGGATCACAGCGGTGATCCGGCCCGCGGAGGCCCGGCGCAGAGCGTCGATGTTGATGAGCATCGCCATCAGGTTGTCGTTGACCGGCTTGCAGGTGGACTGCACGATGAAGCAATCCTGGCCCCGGACGGTTTCCTCCATCCAGACGCAGATCTCGCCGTCGGCAAAGGTGCTCAGAGAGTTGTTGCTCAGTTCGATCCCCAGCTCCTTGCAGATGGCCTCTGCCAGAGGACGGCTGGTTTTCCCGCTGAATACTTTGACTGGTCTTCCGCTTGCGATCATTTTTCTGTCTCCTTGTTTCTCCTCGTTTTTTTCGGTCAGTTCTTACTTATGAATCAGCCCTTTTGTTTTTCAGGGCCCATTCTTTTTTGATCTGCTCTCTGGCGCGGCTGATAGCCAGCGCCTGGGGAGGAACGTCCTCGGTGATGACGGAGCCGGCGGCCACATAGGCCCCCTTGCCCACGTTCACCGGGGCCACCAGCGTGGAGTTGCAGCCCAGGAAGGCTCCCTCCTCCACCACGGTGAAGTGTTTTTCAACCCGGTCAAAATTCGCGGTGACCGTGCCGCAGCCGATGTTGGCCCCGTCGCCCACGGCGGCGTCTCCCAGGTAGCTCAGATGGGGCACCTGGGCGCCCGCGCCGACATTGGTATTTTTCAGCTCCACAAAGGCGCCCGCCTTTGAGCCGGTCTCCAGAACGGTGCCGGGCCGGAGGTTTGCGTAGGGGCCTACCCGCAGCTCCCCCGTCAGCTTCGCGCCCTCCACCCGGGACTGCTCCACCACGCAGCCGTCTCCCAGCTCGGAGTCGATGATCCGGGTGTTGGGACCCAGGGTGCAGCCCCGGCCCACCTTGGTCTTGCCCTCCAGCACGGTGCCGGGCAGCAGGACCGTCCCGCTCCCCACGGTGACGCCGGGGGTGACGTAGGTATTGCCGGTGTCCCAGATCTCCACGCCGTCCCGCATCAGCCGGGCCAGCAAATCGCCGGTCAGCAGCTTTGCAACCTGGGGCAGCTCCTCCGGACCGGCCACGTCGAAGAAGCCGTCTTCCCCGGTGGTGGGCTCCCCCGCCCGGCGGAGGTAATGGCCGATGGGCGTGGTCTCGTCCAGCGCCGCCATCAAGCCAAGCCGATCCACCATGCAGGCGCTGGCCGGGCCGGCGTCCGGGCGCCGCATCATGGGGGCATAGACCGCCGCGCCGGTGACCACCAGCAGATCCCGCTCGGTCTCGTCGGCGGTGGAGAGAAACACGTGGAGCAAATCGGCGGGGCTCTCATCCGAAGCCACGGTAAGCTCCGCCCCCGCGGGGAAGCAGGGCTTCGCCCGATCCAGCAGGGCAGGCGCGCAGGCCAGGAAAAATCTGCCGACGCCGGCCTGGGCCAGTCCCCGGGCCAGCCACTCCAGCAGCGGCACGCCCAGTACCCGGTGCAGCATCAGCGGGGTGTCGCTTCCGGTGCGATAGGTATCGTCCAGCAAAAACAGAACAGCGGATCTTTCTGCCACGTCAGAGCGCCCCTTTCCTGCGGTATTCTCAATGCGGCCACATTATAACAGATAAACACCGTTTTGTACATACCCAAAATCTGAATTTTCCATGGATTTTTCCCTGCTCAAGGCCTTTGAATCCGCCCCCCGAAATGGACACTTTTCCCTTGCAAAGCGGCAGAATTTATGGTAAAATATTTGCTGAGTATATGTATAAGGGAGATTATGCCTGCGCTATGACAGAGATCATCAACGAAAATACTCTCGCGGAATATGAAGCCTTCGTTCAGGGCCATCCCAAGGGGAATTTTGCTCAAAGCTCCTACTGGGCAAAGCAGAAATCCGCCTGGACCTGGCGGGCCATCGCCTGCCGGGACGCGGACGGAAAGATCAAGGGAACCCTGTCTGTTCTGATCCGAAAAATGCCCGGCTTCCGGCGGGCCATGATGTACGCCAGCCGGGGCCCTGTCTGCGATATCGACGACTACGCCACCATGGACGAGCTCTTCGCCCGGGCCAAGGAGCTGGCGAAGGAATTCAAGGCCTACGTCTTCAAGATCGACCCGGATATTCCCTCCTCGGAGACCGCCTTCACCGACTATATGACCAAATACGGCTTTGAGATCAAGGCCGGCGGCGCAAAATTTGAGGCCATCCAGCCCCGCTACGTGTTCCGCCTCTACCTGAACGGCCGTTCCGAGGAGGAGCTCATGGCCTCCTTCCACCAGAAGACCCGCTACAACATCCGCCTGGCCATGCGCAAGGGCGTGCAGGTGGAGATATGCGGCAAGGAAGCGGTCCCCGAGTTTGGACGGCTGATGCTGACCACCGGCGTCCGGGACGGCTTCGTCACCCGCCAGCCCCAGTATTTTGCCGACATTCTGGACAACCTGGGCGAACACGCCCGGCTGTATATGGCCTTTATCGATGAGCCCCGGGAAGACGGCTCCACCCTGCGGAAGGCCATCGCCGGGACCCTGGCCATCTGGTACGGGGACAAGGTCTGGTATCTCTACGGCGCCAGCTCCAACGAGGACCGCAACTATATGCCCAACTATCTGCTCCAGTGGGAAATGATCCGCTGGGCGGTGGAAAAGGGCTGCCGGGTCTACGACTTCCGGGGCGTGCCGGGAGACGTAGGGGAGGATCATCCCCTCTACGGCCTGGTGAAGTTCAAGCGGGGCTTCAACGGAGACTACACCGAGTTCGTGGGCGAAATGGACCTGGTCCTGAGCCGGTTCTGGTATAAGACCATTGAAAAGACCACCTCGGTCTACGGAAAGCTCCGCTCCAAGGTCTACAAGCTGAAGAACCGGGGCAAGTAACCGCAGCATCCCGCGCTTTTCCTCCATTCACAAGATACAGAGGTGTTTCTATGAAAGCTTACGTCGTTGAGCGGGACGCGCTCATTTACAACATTCAGGCCCTGCGCCGCTTTGCCGGGCAGGCTGTCATCTGGGCTGTTCTCAAGGGCAACGGCTACGGCATCGGCCTGGTCCCCTTCTCCCGGATCCTCCACGACAATGGGATCACCCACTTTGCCGTTACCGAGATGAAGGAGGCCGAGACCCTGCGGGAGAACTATCCCGACGCCCCCATTCTGATGATGCGCTCCACCGCCGACCCGGCGGAGATCAACGAGCTTCTGGATCTGGGCGTCTACCTGACCGTGGGCTGCTATGAAACCGCCGTCGCCATCAACGGCATTGCCGCCGAGCGGGCCACCGTGGCCAAGGTCCACATCGCCGTGGACACCGGCATGGGCCGCTACGGCTTCCTGCCCGACGACACGGACAAGATCATCTCCGTCTACGAGTATATGAAAAACCTCAGCGTAGTGGGCATCTTCACCCACTTCCACAGCTCCTTCTCCAGCGAGAAGGCCACAAGGCAGCAGTTTGAACTGTTCAACGGAGTGGTGGAAAAGCTCCGGGCCTCCGGCTACGACACCGGCATGGCCCACTGCTGCAACTCACACGCCTTCGTCCGCCATCCCGAAATGCACATGGATGGGGTCCGGCTGGGCTCCGCCTTCCTGGGCCGTTTGAGCTTCAAGGATAAGCTGGGGCTGAAGCAGGTGGGCTACGGAGAGTGTACCCTGGAGGAGATCCGCTGGATTCCCAAGGGCCAGACCGTCGGCTATGACGCCGGCTTCAAAGCCCGCCAGCAGATGCGGGTGGCCGTCATCGGCGTGGGCTGGTACAACGGCTTCGCCTACCAGCGGAAGAATGACATCTTCCGCGTTCGGGACAGCATCGGCGGGATTCTGCACCACCTGAAAAACCTGTTCTTCCCCACCAAGCTTCTGGTTACGGTAGACGGCCACAAGTGCCGGGTCCTGGGCCACGTGGGCATGGTTCACGCGGTGGTGGACGTGACTGACGTAGACTGCGCCGTAGGCGACAAGGTCACCGTGGCCATCAACCCCCTGGCCGTCAAGGGCCTGCGGGTGCAGTACCGCTGAAACCGCAGGGGCGGCCGCTGGCCGCCCGCAATTCGCAAAAAGAGGAAAACCTATGACACTGGAGCATTTGCGGCCCGGGCAGACTGCCCGGATCGAGGCCGTGGGGGGCGAGGGCGCCCTGCGGCAGCATTTTCTGGATATGGGCGTCATCCCCGGGGCTGCGGTCCGGGTAATGAAGCTGGCCCCCCTGGGGGACCCGATGGAGCTTCGCATCCACGGCTATGAGCTGACCCTTCGGCTGGCGGACGCCGCGAAGATTGAAATATCCGATCCCGCCGACCATACGGAGAGCCCCCGGGCAGCGCGCAAGCCCGAAAAGCAGGACCACCCCGGCTTGGGTGAGGACGGCAAATTCCACCCCAAAGGCAGCGGCGACCCGCTGCCGGAGGGAACCCTGCTGACCTTCGCTCTGGTGGGCAATCAAAACAGCGGCAAGACCACCCTGTTCAACCAGCTCACCGGCTCCAATCAGCACGTGGGCAACTTCCCGGGGGTTACCGTTGACCGGAAGGACGGCGCCATCCGCCGCTTCCCCAACACCCGGATCACAGACCTGCCCGGCATTTACTCCATGTCCCCCTATACCAGCGAGGAGCTGGTGAGCCGAAACTTCGTCCTGGAGGACAAGCCCAAGGGCATCATCAATATCGTGGACGCCACCAACATTGAGCGCAATCTCTACCTGACCATGCAGCTGCTGGAAATGAACGTACCCATGGTGGTTGCCCTGAATATGATGGACGAGATGACCGGCAACGGCGGCGGCGTGGACGTGAACGCCATGGAGTCTCTGTTGGGCGTGCCGGTGGTGCCCATTTCCGCGGCCAAAAACCAGGGCATCGACGAGCTGATCAAGCACGCCGTCCACGTGGCAAAATACCAGGAGCGCCCCCTGCGGCAGGACTTCTGCGGCCCGGACGACCACGGCGGCGCGGTCCACCGTTCCCTGCATGCGGTAAGCCATTTGATTGAGGATCACGCCCGGGCAGAGGGGCTCCCCCTGCGCTTCGCCGCCAGCAAGCTGGTGGAGGGCGACAACGACATCTGCAGGCAGCTGAAGCTGGACAAAAACGAGCTGGAGCTGCTGGAGCATATCGTTCTGCAGATGGAAAACGAGCGGGGCCTGGACCGGAGCGCCGCCATCGCGGACATGCGCTACGCCTTCATCCAGCGGGTCTGCGCCCAGTGCGTCACCAAGCCCCATGAGAGCGCGGAACACAGACGCAGCCAGCGGATTGACCGCATTCTCACCGGCAAATTCACCGCCATTCCCGCCTTTGTCGCCATCATGGCCCTGGTCTTCTTCCTGACCTTCGCTGTAATCGGCCCCTTCCTGCAGGACCTGCTGCAGAGCGGCATCGACAAGCTGGCCGAGACTGTGGCCGCTGTTATGGAGGAAGGAAACGTAAATCCCACCGTTCAGAGTCTGGTTCTGGGCGGGCTCTTTGACGGTGTGGGCAGCGTGCTGAGCTTTATGCCCATCATCGTGGTGATGTTCTTCTTCCTCTCTCTGCTGGAGGACAGCGGCTACATCGCCCGGGTTGCCTTCGTCATGGACAAGCTTCTGCGGAAAATCGGCCTCTCCGGGCGCAGCATCGTGCCCATGCTGATCGGCTTCGGCTGCACGGTGCCCGCCGTCATGTCCACCCGGACGCTCCCCAGCGCCCGGGACCGGAAAATGACCATTCTGCTGACCCCCTTCTTCAGCTGCACCGCCAAGCTGCCCATCTACAGCTTCTTTGCCGCCGCCTTCTTCCCCCGCTATAGCTGGCTTGTGGTGACCGGCCTGTACCTGCTGGGCATCCTCATGGGGATCCTGGCCGCCCTGGTCTTCAAAAAAACCCTCTTCCGGGGGGAGGCGGTTCCCTTCGTGATGGAGCTTCCCAACTACCGGCTTCCCAGCCCCCGGAACGTGCTGCAGCTGCTCTGGGAGAAGGCCAAGGACTTCCTGCAGCGGGCCTTCACGGTGATCCTGGTGGCCACGGTGGTGGTCTGGTTCTTCCAGAGCTTCAACTACCGTCTGGAGCTTGCAGCCAATCCCCAGGACAGCATTCTGGCCAAGGTCGCCGGTATCCTGGCGCCGGTCTTCCGGCCCCTGGGCCTGGGGGACTGGCGGATTGTCACCGCCCTGATCTCCGGCTTTATGGCCAAGGAAAGCGTCGTCTCCGTGCTGGAGCTCTCTTTCGGCGCGGCGGGCGGCGTGACCGCGGCCCTCACCGGGCTCTCCGCCCTGGTGATGCTGGTCTTCTGCCTGCTCTATACGCCCTGCGTCGCGGCCATCGCCTCCGTCAAGCGGGAGCTGGGCCAGCGTTGGGCCTGGCGGGTAATCCTCTGGCAGTGCGTCCTTGCCTGGATTGTCGCCATGCTGGTCCGTCTGGCAGGGATGGCCCTGGGCGCGGCTTAGGTGACCGCCATGAATTTCTGGGACTGGTCCATTCTGGCCGCTGTGGGACTCATGGTCCTTCTGGCGCTGCTGCGAATGCGAAAAAAGAAAAAAACGGGCTGCCCCGGCTGCTGCACCTGCCGTACCGTGGACTGTCCGTCCGCCTCGAAGAGGCAATAAGAACCGCGAATCACGAACACCCAGTTGGAGGCAAGCATGTCTGATTATTTCGAATTCCACAGGAAGACCGAAGAACGGCTGCTCCGCTACGCCGCCATAAGCACCCAGTCCAAGCCCTTCGACGGGACCTGGCCCACCACAGACTGCCAGCGGGATCTGGCAAGGCTTCTGTTTTCCGAGCTCCATGAGCTGGGCATCCGGGCGGCCTTCGACGAGGCCCGCTGCGTGGTCTACGGCTGGCTTCCCGCCGCCCACGCGGCGGAGGACCGGTCCATCGCCCTCATCGCCCACATGGACACCGCCCCGGACGTCAAGGGCAGCGGCGTGAAGCCCTGGGTCCTGCGGTCCTACCCCGGCGGGGATATCGTGCTGAATGAGGCCGAAGGGATCATCCTGCGGGCAGCCGACTATCCCAACCTGGCCCAATACGTCGGACAGGATCTGGTCCTCACTGACGGCACCACCCTCCTGGGGGGCGATGACAAGGCCGCCATTGCCGCCCTGATGACCCTGGCGGAATACTACGCCGCCCACCCGGAGCTGCCCCACCGGACCGTCTGCCTGGCCTTTACCCCCGACGAGGAGATGGGCGGCCTGTCCCGGGATCTGGATCTGAAGCTGCTGGGCGCCGAGTTCGCCTACACGGTGGACGGCGATCACCTGGGCTGGTATCAGAATCAGACCTTTAACGCGGCCCAGGTCACCGTCACCATCACCGGCCGCAGCGTCCACCCCGCTACAGCAAAGGGAATCATGGTGAACGCCTCCGACCTGGCAGTGGAATTTCTCAACAGCCTGCCGCCCCAGGAAAAGCCCCAGTTTACCGAGGGCGTGGACGGCTTTTACCACGTGACCTCCCTGCAATCCGACTGTGAGCACGCCGAGATTCATCTGATTATCCGGGACTTTGACCGGAAGAGCTTTCAGCACCGGCAGGACGTCCTTTTGGAAATCGCCCACCGCATCAACCGGCGCTGGGGCCCGAAGCGGGTAGTTGTGGCGTTCCAACAGCAGTACCGGAATATGGGCGACGTGCTGGAGCAGTACCCCTTCCTGACCGCTGATCTGGAAGCCGCCATCCGGGCCGCCGGGCTGGAGCCCAAATCCGAGCCCTTCCGGGGCGGCACCGACGGCTCCGCTCTCAGCTTCCGGGGCCTGCCCTGCCCCAACCTCTCTGCGGGCTACGAAAACGCCCACGGGCGTTTTGAGTTCGTCCCCGTCCCCTCCATGGCAAAAAACGTAGAGATTTTGCTGCACCTGACCGAAAAATAAGCCTCCATTCCGTGGCAAGGGTTCACGGAAAGAAAGGGTCTGTTATGGAACCACAAGCATATCTGAATGCTCTGCACGTGGCAGAGCGGCTGAAGGACGCCACCCGGCACTGCGAGACCTCCGGCGGGCGGCGCGAATCCGTAGCGGAGCACAGCTGGCGGCTGGCCCTTATGGCCTACTGGCTGCGGGACGATTTCCCGGACCTGGACATCGACAGGGTCATCCGCATGTGTCTGATTCACGATTTGGGCGAGGCCTTCACCGGGGACATCCCCTCCTTCAACAAGACGGAAGCCGACGAGGCCCGGGAAGAAACCCTGCTTTTCGGCTGGGTCAGCACCCTGCCGGAGCCCTTTGCCGGGGAGATGGCCGCCCTCTACCGGGAAATGGCCCAGCGTGAGACCCCGGAAGCCAAGCTCTACAAGGCTCTGGACAATTTGGAGGCTGTGATCCAGCACAACGAATCCGACCTGGCCTCCTGGTCCGAAAACGAATTCACCCTGAATCTGAGCTACGGCTACGACAAGGCCGCCTGGTCTCCGGTGCTTCTTGCCCTGCGGGACACGGTCCGTGCCGACACCGAGGCAAAGATCGAATCCTTCCGCAATCGCCCTTAGCGGCGCACTCAGGCAGCGCCACGGCCCCCGGCAGCGCCGGTAAGCCGGCCTATCCCTGAAAAAAGGAGCAAAACTATGCTGATCGTGATCGCCGGAGAACGCTGTACCGGCAAATCCGCCCTGGCTAGGGCCATTATGGAGAAAATTCACGCGGATTTCTTTGCGGGCCGGGACTATGTGCGCCTGGCCCCCACGGAGCCCGAGGCTGTGGACCGCTTCCAGCTTCTGCTGGCGGAAAAGCAGCATTCGGAGGACTATTTGATCTTCCTGCTGACGGAACCGGACCTCTTTGCCCTGGTCCCGCCGGGAAGCTTTGTGGTCATGTGCCGCTCCCGTCTGGAAACCAGCAAATCCCGCTTCGCCAGGCAGATGCCGGACGGCGAGCTCTCCCCTTCCATCGCGGCCATGCTGGAACGGCAGCGAGGCAGCTTTGACCACATTCCCCACAGCCTCACCCTGGACACTGACGGCGCGGACCTCTCCCTGCTGGCGGTGGAGGTGCTGGAACAGGCCGAGGAGCTGCGAAATCATGGAACCGGAGCATGACAGGTCATGCTCCGGTTTCTTTACGCCGACCAGGCATGGGTGATGTCCGCCCGGAGCTTTTCCAAAATCCGTTTTTCCAGCCGGGAGATATAGGATTGAGAAATGCCCAGCCGGTCTGCCGCCTCCTTCTGGGTCAGTGGCTTCAGGCCTCCCAGACCGAAGCGCATGGCGATGATCTCCCGATCCCGGGCAGGAAGCCGGCCCAGCGCAGAGCGCAGCAGCTCATGGTCCACACTCTCCTCCAGCCCCCGAAGCACCGTGTCCCCGTCGGTGCCCAGCACGTCGGAGAGCAGCAGCTCGTTGCCGTCCCAGTCCGTATTGATGGGCTCGTCCAGGGAGATTTCACCCTTCTGGTTGGAAATCTTCCGAATGTGCATCAAAATCTCGTTTTCCACACAGCGGGAGGCGTAGGTAGCCAGCTTGATGTTTCGGTCGGTTTTGAAGGTGTTGATCCCCTTGATCAGCCCGATAGTGCCGATGGAGATCAGGTCCTCAATGTTCACCCCCGTGGACTCATAACGCCGGGCAATAAAGACCACCAGCCGGAGATTCCGCTCGATCAGCAGCCGCCGGGCTCCCCGATCCCCCTGGGCCAGCAGCGCCAGGGCTGCCGCTTCTTCCTCCCGTCCCAGGGGCGGCGGCAAAACTTCGCTCCCGCCAATGTAGTGCACCGGCCCCCGTCGCGTCAGAAGCTGCTTCAGCCAACGAATGATTGTACTGAGTTCCATGTTCCGTCCTCCATGATAATCGTGGTAATATGAATGAAAGTATGAAATTGTTATGGCATTTCCCATATCTTCGATGGGGAAACTGATTCCAATTCGTCCCGAAGGGACAGCGCAATCGTTTCATTCTTTCCGATTTTCATTTTCCTTGGCACAGAGCCTCATATCCGCCCCCGTCGGAAAGCTCCGTGGATGAGAAGGCAACCAGCCTGGTTTGAACCGGACGCCCATCCTCGGTGATTCGATCCATGGTCATAGCCGGAAGCATGCCGTCCGTTCCGACCGCCCGATACGGAATCAGCCGGGCCCGGAGAGACGGCTTTTCCATTCCCAGCCAAACCAGCAGGGCCGCCGAGTCCTCAAACGCCTCCCGGGACAGCCCCAGCTCCGGCAGAAGCCGGGCTGCCACCTGCCACCGGGCCACCAGCACCGGCTCCCCGGTGACAGGATCGGAGAGGCTGTTCCCCGTGTCCCGCAGGGCGATGCAAGTCAGGCTTCGATCTCCAAGCGTCAGCCCCAGCCGCACCAGCTCCCGGCCCCGATGCCGGGCAAAGCGGTCCAGGCAGAGCCATGCGATGCCGTATACCGCCCCCGCCAGCAGCACCAGCAGCCGCCCTGTCACCCGATAATAAACCACCCCGCCCCGGGAGAAGGCCGGTACCCGCAGCAGGCCGCAGACCGCCAGGGCCAGCCCGGCAAAGCCGCAGCAGACGCAGAAGAACCAGAGCCAGCTTTTCCAGGCCCGCCCCTGCCAGCCGAAGCAAATCAGGGCCAGGCCCACAAATAGGAGCAGGGCCCCCGGCAGCCGTCCCAGCCAACTCAGCCCCGGCAGGCAGGCCGCTGCCGCCGAAAGCCCGCCGAACCCGGCCCCCGCCCAAAGCCGTCCGGGCCGTGTCCCCGCCCCGGTGACCCGCACCGCCGTTTTCAGCAGCAAGAAATCCACCGCTGCGTTGACGAAAAACACCTCGTCGATATAGACAATCACCCGATCACCTCCCGTCATTCTGAGGGCGTAGGGGCTGGCGTCTCGACAGCCCGAAAGGACTTGCTGCGCGGCGAAGCGAAGAACCCGCGTCCCCCCTCTTTCTTCTTCATTATGCATTCCGCATTCCGTGCGAAGCCCGGTCCCTCTTGCCTGTCCCCATTATACACCGCCCCGAGAAAAAAACAGGTCGCTTCCCCCATGGGGAAACGAACCTGTTTTTGTTGACGGATAAATAAATCCACCTTAAACAGCCATAAGGAGACTGGAGTGAAACGATCATTCCATTTTCTGCATTTCAGAGCTTCTTTCAAACAACCAACTGAAATAAGAAAAGACCACATCAAAGGGTATCCAATGACGTGGTCTTCCCTTTGCGCCTGCTTAAAGGTTACCGTTTTAAAATATATAATTCGGTATACTAACGGCGCCCCCTCCAAAGGCGGTTCTCTTCGTATCGGTACTGTTCAAAATAGGGTTGGTTCTGTTTTCCAAGTTGTCCGCCAGCACGGGGATTTCCAAAAGGGCACTCCCTTTTGGCCGTTTGAATAAGGGGAAGGTCCAGGGAGGGGGGAGAGATTCGGAATCTTCACCCTCCCTGGACGGTTCTTTCCCCGCTTTCTTGCCGGAACAAGAAAGCGGGCCGCCGGAGGCATGACCGAGCCCTGACGATGCGGCCGGACGATTGTTTGCTGCGCAAACTGCGGGCTACGACGCGAAGCTAAGGCCCGCGCTGCAGATAGGTGCGTCCCGTGGCGCACCGGTGTGCGCCGCTACAAAGCGCAATCCTATCTAGTTTTCTCTCGTTCCACGCTTTTGATTCCCTTCTCGGCCTTGGCCCGGGGGATCATCACCTCGTGGCCGCAGCCCTGGCAGCGGAGGCGGAAGTCCATGCCGGAGCGCAGAACCAGCCAGCGATCCGCTCCGCAGGGGTGCGGCTTTTTCATGGTCAGCACGTCGCCGACCCGAATGTCCATGGGCATGTATCATCCTCCCTCATTCGCTCTTGATTTTGTCCCAATACTGCTTCGTTGCCTGCTCAAACTTGTTATCCCCGTACTCGTAATACGTCGTCCCCACCAGGTTATCCGGCAGATATTGCTGCTTGACCCAGTGACCGGGGAAGTCGTGGGGATAGAGATAACCCTGCTCCCGCTCAAAGCCTGCGCCGTCGGCGTGGACGTTCTGGAGCTCTCTGGGAATCGGCCCCGCCTTGCCCTTTTTCACGTCCCCCATGGCCCGGTCAATGGCCATGACGACAGAGTTGGATTTCGGCGCGGTGGCCAGCAGGATCACCGCCTGAGCCAGGGGCAGACGGGCTTCCGGCAGGCCGAGCTGCAGGGCCGCGTCCACGCAGGCCTTGACGATGGGCACTGCCTGGGGATAGGCCAGGCCGATGTCCTCGCTGGCGGAGCAAAGGATCCGACGGCAGGCCCCGGGCAGATCCCCCGCCTCCAAAAGTCGGGCCAGATAGTGGAGGGCAGCGTCCGGATCCGAGCCCCGGAGGGATTTCATCAGGGCGGAGACGGAATCAAAATGGTTGTCTCCCTCCCGGTCATAGTGCATGGCGGACTTCTGGCTCACCGCCTCCGCGTCGGCGGGGGTGATATGAACCGTCCCGTCCTGAGCGGCGCAGGCGGTGAAGAGCACCTCCACGGCGTTGATGGCCTTCCGCACGTCCCCGCCGCAGGAGGCGGCCATATGCGTCAGGGCGGCCTCGTCGGCCTCCACGGTGACACGGAGCTTTTCCGCCATGTAGCCGATGGCCCGATCCACCGCCTGCCGCACCGCCGCGGGCGTCAGGCTCTTAAACTCAAAGATGGTGGACCGGCTCAAAATCGCGTTGAACACGTAGAAATAGGGGTTCTCCGTGGTGGAGGCGATCAGGGTGATCTTTCCGTTCTCAATGTATTCCAGCAGCGTCTGCTGCTGTTTTTTGTTGAAGGACTGAATCTCGTCCAGATAGAGCAGCACGCCGTTGGGGGTCAGCATGGTGTCCAACTGGGAAACGATGCCTTTGATGTCCGCCGTGGAGGCCGTGGTGGCGTTGAGCTTAAACAGCTTGCGGTTTGTCTTCTCGGCGATGATATTCGCCACGGTGGTCTTTCCGGTGCCGGAGGGGCCGTAGAAGATCAGGTTGGGCACTGTGCCGGACTCGATGATCCGCCGCAGGATGGCCCCCTCCCCCAGAATATGATCCTGGCCGTAGACCTCCGATAATTCCCGGGGCCGCAGCTCGTCCGCTAAAGGCTGGTACATAGAAAACACCTCCGAGAGGTAAGAAGTAAGAAGGAAGAAATAAGAGGTTGCGCGGCGTTTTCGGATGTAGGGACAAGCACCTGTGCCCTTCATGGATATTGCTTGTCCGCCTGCTTCCCGCCACGCACAGCCTGTAGGGACGGCACTCTGCCGTCCGCATCTCTCCGTAGGGGCGGTCAGCGGCCGCCCGCAAAACCTCCCCTGCCAAGGGAAGAAGGCCGGCCGAAAGGCCGGTGGAGGGATCCTACTCCCGGATAAACCGCAAAATCTCACCGATCACGGCGGGGTCCTGCTCGGTCATCTGCCCCATGGGCTTGTCGGCAAAATAGGCTTTTTTCTCTTCCGGGGTATTCAGCCGCTTTTCCCGGAGCAGTTGATTGTAGCCGCCCATCCAGACGTTCATCTTCTCCAAGGCCTCGGTTGTGTACTGGGGCTGATGCTTTTTGTGCTCCACCGTTACCACCCGCACATTTGGGTTGTTGATTTTCAGCACCTGTCCGGCGTTGTATTTGTAGTTCACCACAGGATCGTCCGTGGAGTGAATCCACAGGAGCTTGTCCTGGGTTTTCGCCAGGTAGGCGCGATTATCCATCGTTCCGAAACTGGAGTCCAGCTTCTTTTCATACGATTTGATTCGGTTGGCGAGAAGCCGCAGCTTGACAAAACCCATCATTTCATCCGCAATCCCGACAAAGCCGGAGAGAATCACCGCCCGATGCACGTCAGGCAGCAGATTCGCGAGGTTCAGGGCTGTATAGCCTCCCAGAGAGTGGCCCACGGGGATAATTTCCTCCTGGGGCTTGAGCAGCTCCAGCAGCTCCATGGCGTCCCTGGTGGGCGCGTTGCAGGAGGGAAGCCGCTCCCCACCCGACAGGCCGCTGCCGGTGTAGTCAAATGTCAGGACCCGGAAGCCGCCCCGGCAGTGGGCCTCGATCTCCGCATAATACTCCGTATGCCCCGCGCCCATGCCGGGGCAGAACAAAAGGAGCTTGCTGGAATCGCAGCCCGGATAAGAAAAGATAAAATACCGAATCTCCACGTCTGCGGAGTTCCGGAAAGCGCCCTGCTCCTCCGCGAGACCGGGAAAATCCGCAGTGGCGAAATAGGGCATGGCCTCATCCAGATTATATCTCTGCAAAAAGTTCTCTTTGTACAAGTTCGCAAGGAATCCCATTGCCGTATCCACCTTTCATCCAGTCTGTGTTTCCCATTATACCACAGGCTCCGGAAAAACAAAAGAAACAAGTTGCGTTTTTTGCAAGAATTTAGTAAAATGAAAAGGCAAATCAAGAATGGATGAAGGCTTATGAACAAAAAAGAACAAGCTCTGCACATTATTGAAGCCCTGAAACAGGACTACCCTGACGCTCTCTGCGCCCTGCACAGCCAAAAGGACTATGAATTGATGATCGCCGTGCGACTCTCCGCCCAATGCACCGACGAACGGGTCAATCTGATTACGCCCGCGCTCTTTGCGCGCTTTCCGAGCTTGGAAGCCTTTGCGGCCGCGGACGTGTCCGAGGTTGAGGAGCTGGTCCGCTCCTGCGGTTTCTATAAGAACAAAGCCCGGGACATCGTTCTGGCCTGTCAGATGCTCCTGGCGGACTACGGCGGGAAGGTGCCCGACAGCATGGAAGCGCTGCTGAAGCTCCCCGGCGTGGGACGGAAGACTGCAAACCTCCTGCTGGGGGACCTCTACGCCGTTCCCGGCTCCGTGGTCTGCGACACCCACTGCATCCGAATCTGCGGCAAGCTGGGGCTGACCGACGGGACGAAAGACCCGGCCAAGTGTGAAACCCAGCTCCGGGAAGTCCTGCCCCCGGCGGAAAGCTCCGACTTCTGCCACCGGATCGTCCTTCACGGCCGGGCCGTCTGCACGGCCAGGAAGCCCGCCTGCGAGAGATGCAGCCTGGCCCCCTTCTGTGACTCTTTCAAAATGAACGGTAATGAACAGTAGCGGCGCACCGATGTGCGCCGCAAAAAGAAAACCGCTCCGATCTTTCGATCGGAGCGGTTTGTGTTGGCGTTATCTATTTTCACATGCAGTCGCCCGCATACTATCGTCGACGAACTTGAGCTTAACTTCTGTGTTCGGGATGGGAACAGGTGGACCCTCAAGCCAATCAACACCAACTATTCAGGTTTTGTATCCTGAAAACTGAACACAGCTTTGGGCAATCATGTTTTCAAAGGTCTTTTAGAGCCTGCTGTTTAGGTCAAGCCCTCGGCATATTAG
>JAEEKA010000047.1 GCA_016282135.1 Oscillospiraceae bacterium | reverse complement strand
TGGGCCGAGCAGGCCTGGGGCTCCTACTGGTCCTGGGACCCCAAGGAGACCTGGTCCCTGGTGACCTGGCTGATCTACGCCACCTACCTGCACCTGCGGATCCGCCGGGGCTGGAAGGGCAAAGCCGCCGCCATCTTCGCAGTGGTGGGCTTTGTCTGCGTCCTGTTCACCTACGTAGGCGTCAACACCCTGCTGCCCGGCGTACACAGCTACGCATAATGCATAATGCAAAATGCATAATGCATAATTGTCCCGCCCGTAGGGAGCGATGCCCACATCGCTCCTTGTCCCCGCACGATGAAATATCATGAAAAGGAGTGATTCCCCTATGATAAAACGACTGCTTGCATTGACCTTGTGCCTGTTGTTGCTTCTGGCGGGCTGTGCGAAGCCCGTGGACGGCCCCGGCATGGAACGCACCACCGAGTCTGCTTCGGCGGCTGCGCCGCAAACCACCGTCCCGGAAACCACCGCTCAGCCCACCGATCCTCCCGGCCCCGGCACCCAGGAATACACCCTGGAGCGGGAGCCCGGCACCAACCAGCTGATCTTCTACTGGCTGGCCAAGGACGTGGATCTTTCCAAGTGCGACATGTGGATTTGGTTCCCCAACGCCGACGGCAAGGGCTATGTCTTCCATGAGGACTACCGGGGACCGAAGGTGATTCTGAACGTCCCCGAGGACGTCACCGAGGTGGGCTTCATCGTCCGTAAAAACTGCTCCGACCCCGGCGGCTCCAGCTGGGGCGACGCTACCAAGGATTTTGAAGGCGACCGCTATGCCCTCATTACCGGCGAGACAACCGAGGTCTGGCTGCTGCCGGGAGACGGCGAGCAATACATCAGCACGGACGGAGGGAAAACCTTGACGCAGAGCAAGCAATTCACCCTGGCGGACATTGTGGACCTGAACCAGATCCGCTATCACATCACTCCGGCCACTCGCTTCACCTCCCTGGACCAGGTCAAGGTCCTGGACGGAGGCCGGGAGCTGGCCATTCAGGAGCTGTCCAGCCTGAACAACGAGGTCATCTCCGGCACTATCACCCTGGCCGAGGAGTTGGACTTCTCCAAGACCTACACCGTGGTCCTGGAGGGCTTTGATCCCCAGAACGCCGTGCCCACCAAGGTCTTCGACTCCCAGGCCTTCGTGGAGCGCTACGCCTACGACGGCGACGACCTGGGCGCCATCATCGACGGTGATCTGACCCGCTTCAAGCTCTGGGCCCCCACCGCCTCCGCCGTGGTGCTGAACCTGTTCCATGAGGGCAACGGCGGCGAGGCCTACGAGCAGATTCCCATGACCCTGGGGGAGAAGGGAGTCTGGTCCGCCGAGGCTGCCTGCGGTCACGGCACCTACTACAGCTATTCCGTCTCCACCGTCCTGGGCACCCAGGAGGCGGTAGACCCCTATGCCAGGGCCGTGGGCGTCAACGGCGACCGGGGCATGGTCATTGACCTGTCCTCCACCGACCCCGCTGGCTTTGCCGAGGACAAATTCTATGACGGAATCAACGCCTACAATGAGGCGGTGATCTGGGAGGTCCACGTGCGGGACTTCTCCAACCGGATCGCTGGCAGCCAGTATCCGGGCAAGTACCTGGCCTTCACCGAGACCGGCCTCACCAATGCGTCCGGCCAGAGCGTGGGCGTGGACTATCTGAAGGACCTGGGGATTACCCACGTCCACTTCCAGCCGATCTACGACTACGCCACCGTGGACGAGAGCTCCGACGAGCCGCAGTTCAACTGGGGCTACGATCCCAAGAACTACAACGCGCCCGAGGGCAGCTATTCCACCGATCCCTACCACGGAGAGGTCCGGGTGAACGAGCTTAAGCAGATGGTCCAGGCTCTGCACAGCAGCGGCATGGCAATGGTCATGGACGTGGTCTATAACCACACCTATGACATCAACTCCTGCCTGAACAAGGTTGTTCCCTATTACTACTACCGCTACAGCCCCTCCGGCGCCCCCTCCAACGGCTCCGGCTGCGGCAACGAGACCGCTTCCGACCGGGTCATGTTCCGCAAGTACATGGTGGACTCCGTGTCCTATTGGGCAAAGGAGTACCACATTGACGGCTTCCGTTTCGACCTGATGGCCCTCCACGACACGGACACCATGCAGGCGGTAGAGGAGGCAGTCCACGCCATCAACCCCAAGGCCATCATTTACGGTGAGGGCTGGACCGGCGGCACCTCCGAGCTGCGGGACAACCTCCAGGCCAACCAGACCAACATCAAGAAGATCGTCCCCAGCGGCGAGGGCATCGGCGCGGTGGCGGTGTTCAACGACGCCATCCGGGACGGTCTCAAGGGTTCCGTCTTTGACGCCAAGGACCAGGGCTACATCAATGGCAAGGCCAACGCCGGCACCGCCGCCAAGGTGGTCTTCGGCATCCTGGGCGGTGCCCGGACCAGCGCCGTGAGCTGGGCCGTGGAAAACAATATGGTCATCAACTATATGGCCTGTCATGATAACAACACCATCTGGGACAAGCTGCTGGAGTCCAATCCCTACGCCTCCGACGAGGAGCGCTACGCCATGAACCGCCTGGGCGAGGAGATTCTGATGCTGGGCAAGGGTACGCCCTTCATGCTGGCAGGGGAGGAGATGCTCCGTACCAAGCAGGGAGACCACAACTCCTACAAGTCCTCCGACGCCATCAACAACATTGACTGGGACGCCCTGACCCCCGGCAGCCTTTCCATGCGGATGCACGATCTGATGAAGGAGCTGATTGCCCTGCGCAGGAGCAATTCTATCTTCACCCAGGCGGAGCCTGCCTGCGAGGTGCTGGAGAACAACGTGATTCGGGTGGTTTGGACGGAGAACGGCGGCGTGGTTGCCGCGGCCCTGATCAACCCCAACACCGAAGCCGTTCCCGCCGAGCTGCCCGAGGGCAGGTGGAACGTCCTCTTCGACGGCGAGAGCTCCGACGAAGCCAACGTGGGCGCCAAAGACGTGCTGGTAGTCGTGGCGGTTCGTTGAGCGAAGACCGCCAAACATTGTAGCGCGGGCAATCTGCCCGCCCCAAAAAAGGAGAACTGTATGAGCATCGTCAAAGATATGTCTCTGGCCGAATACGGCCGCATGAAAATCGCCTGGGTCAAGGACTTTATGCCTGCCCTGGGGGCCATCCGGCAGCGGATGGAACGGGAAAAGCCCTTCGCGGGCATGAAAATCACCCTGTCCATCCACATGGAGGCCAAAACCGCCTATCTGGCCACCTGCCTGCAGGCGGCGGGGGCGGAGGTCCACGCCACGGGCTGCAACCCCCTGTCCACCCAGGACGACGTGGCCGCCGGCCTGGCATCTCTGGGGGTGGAGACCTACGCCATCCACGGCGTCAGCCCCGAGGAATATAAGAATCTGCTGGTGGAGGCCCTGTCCTGCCACCCGGATCTGATCATCGACGACGGCGGCGACCTGGTGGACCTGCTGACAGGCGAATGCTCTGACCTGGCGGACCGCCTCATCGGCGGCGGCGAGGAGACCACCACCGGCATCCATCGGCTGAAGGCCCGGGCCGGGGCGGGAAAGCTGCCCTTCCCTATGATGAACGTCAACGACGCCAAGTGCAAGCACTACTATGACAACAAATACGGCACCGGCCAGTCCGTCTGGGACGCCATCATGCACACCACCAATCTGCTGGTGGCAGGCAAGACCGCGGTGGGGGCGGGCTACGGCTGGCGCGGCCGGGGCGTGGCCATGCGGGCTCCGGGCATGGGGGCCAACGTGATCGTCCCCGAGATCGCCCCCATCAAGGCGCTGGAGGCCTCCATGGAGGGCATGCGGGTCATGCCCATGGATCAGGCCGCCCCCCTGGGGGATCTTTTCATCACCACCACCGGTTGCCGGGACGTGATCGTGGGCCGTCACTTTGCCGTGATGAAGCA
>JAEEKA010000046.1 GCA_016282135.1 Oscillospiraceae bacterium | reverse complement strand
TGGTCTGGAAGGTGTCGATCACATCGACGCGGTAGTTGAGCTCCAGCATGGGGACGAGCGCGTCCACCGGGAGCTTGCCGGCTCCGCTCTGCGCGTTCCAAGCGCTCTGGCGAAGCTTGTACTGTTCTAACACGGTAGCCATAGTTATAGATCCTTTCTGTTTTCAGATTTGAGTGTCCGCAGCCGGTGGGCCAGGCAGGTGCCCCGGCGCTCGGCGTCAGTGCGGTTGATGGCCATGCACAGGGCACGGCGTTCGCCCACGATGATGACCTTTTCCTTCCCGCGGGTGATGGCGGTGTAGACGAGAGGCCGGGTGAGCATGATGTAGTGTGCGGTCTGCAGGTTCAGGATCACGGAGCGATACTCCGCACCCTGGGATTTGTGGACGGTGGAGGCATAGCCCAGATCCAGCTGGTCCAGCATGGACAGGTCGTATTCCGCGATCCTGCCGCCGAAGTTCACCTGAAGCAGGGCGTCGTCGCCGTCTTCCCGGATGGAGGTGATGTAGCCGATGTCGCCGTTGCTGACGTCCCGGAAGTTCCGGATCTGCATGACCTTGTCCCCGCAGCGGAAGACGCGGCTGCCGCAGCTGACCTCGGCCTTGCCGGGTATGGGCGGATTCAGCAGATCCCGCAGCCTCTGGTTGAGGGCGTTCACGCTGGTTTCTGTCTTCTGGCGGTAAGGCGTCAGCAGGGCCACGTTGTCCACACCGCAGCGGCGGACCTCCTGTAGATAAAGCTGCACCATGGTCTCGGCGGAATCCGGAAGCTGGGGCGAGTTCACGAACTGAAAGTCCGAGCCGTATTCCAGGGCCAGATTACCGTGCCGGATGAGCTTGGCGTTGATGGCGATCCGGCTGCCCTCCCGCTGGCGGTAAACCTTGTCCAGCCGTACCACAGGCACGCAGCCGCTGGCGATCATCTCGCTCAGCACCGCGCCGGGGCCGACGGAGGGAAGCTGGTCGGCGTCGCCGATCAGGACCACCTGGCAACCCGGCTTGACCGCGTCAAATAGGGCGCTGGCCACGTAGATATCCAGCATGGAGATCTCGTCCACCAGAAGCAGGTCCGCGTTCAGCGGCAGCGGTGAGCCGAAGCTGCCGTCGTCGCCGGCGTAGAGCCCGATCGCCCGATGGACTGTGGAGGCCGGATGTCCGGTGGACTCCTCCATCCGCCTGGCCGCCCGCCCGGTGGGCGCGCAGCAGACGATGTGGGCTTTGGGGTTGTGCCTCTGATAGATGTCGAGGATCGCTTTCTGGATCATGGTCTTGCCGGTACCGGGGCCGCCGGTGATGATGCTCAGGTGTTCCGTCAGAGCGGTTTCAATCGCGGCCTTCTGTTCCGCGGCGAAGCGGATCGACAAGCGCGCTTCCTCTGCAGAGATCTCCTTACTGATAACCACGTTGGCAGAGGCCTCATTTCTGTCACTTTGGGAAACTATTTTTTCTGCCAGGTGTTGTTCCAGCCAGGCGGTGCGCTCCCGGTACACGAAACCGAGATAGGAAGTCAGCCGACCGTCGGCCAGCATCCGCGCGGCGCGGTTGGCCAGCATCTCCTCTGTCAGCTCCGGCGTGTCCAGGATCTGCGAACACGCGCTGATGAATTTATGCTTGTCCATACACAGGTGGCCCTTGCTCTCTGCGTCGGCCAGGGTGAACAGCAGCGCCTGATCCACGCGCTCCGCTGAGGCGCGGGGCAGGCCCAACGACATGGCGATTCTATCCGCCGTGTGGAAGGAAATGCCCGCGACCTCGCAGAGACGGTAAGGATGGTTCTGGACGATGTTCAGCGTTTGCCTGCCGTAGATCTCAAAGAGCTTGACCGCCCGGTTGGCCGTGATGCCGTGAGGCGCGAGAAAGGCCACCACGTCCCGGGCCGCCCGGTTTGCCAGGTAGGAGTCCCGGATGCGCTTGAGCCGGCCGGGGCCGATCCCGTGCACGGTGAGCAGCTTGTCGGGGTCGTGATCCAGAATGTCCAGCGTCTGATCCCCGAAGGTATTATAAATACGCTCGGCGACCTTCGGCCCGACGCCCTTGATCTGCCCGGAGCAGAGATACGCCAGGATCCCTTCCTTCGTCGGGATCAGGATCTCGTCGTACTGCTCCACTTCGTACTGCATTCCGTGCTTGGGATCGCGCTTCCACCGGCCCTTGAGCTCATACCGGAGATTCCCGGAAAGCGGCAGGCAGAAACCCACCGCTTTGATCTGAGTCAGCGGCGTTCCGGCTGCGCCGATCAGCTTTTCACAGGGGCGATAGAGCGCTACCATGTAGCTGCTCGGCGTGACGGCCTGCACGGTTTTCGGATAGACAAGCCGTTCAAATTGACAAAGCATGGGGACCTCCTATTTCGGTGCGACCGTCACATGAAGCTTCCGGCTCTCGGAGGCGCGCAGCACGTCGGCGTACACCGTGGGATATTTCTTTTTGAGCTCGGCGGAATCGGTACGTCTGGTGGTCCGGGTTACGAAGTCGATCAGGAGCTTGTCTGTGGTCGTCTCCAGGACGCCGTGCTCATGCTCCTTCATGATCTCCGCGATCTGTACGCTGTGGGCGGCGATCTCCTTGCGGTATCGATCCGCCTCAGCGGTGCATTCCGCGACCTTTTCCTCCAGCGCGGCAATGCGCCTGAGCTTCGATTCGTACTTTCTGCCGATCTCGATGGTGGGCGTGCCGGGGACGCTGGGCCCGTAGATCCGGGCCAGCGACTCCAGCGCCAGCTTCGGCGCGACGCCGGACATGGTGGGCGGCTTGTCGTTCTCCAGGCTCCAGACCCATTCGTCCAGGCGCTCGAAGATCATATCCTCCTTGGCCCGGTCCCGTTCCAGGAACGGGAAGGCCATGTCGCTGTCCGGGTTGTTTCCCCAGAGGGCGGAGAAGGCGCCGATGTCCACGTCCGCCACGGCGAGATAGAAGCGCAGCTGCAGCTCGTAGTAGATCGGATAGCTGTCGTTGGCCCAGTCCGCGGCGTGATGGTAGGTGCAGGATTTGCATTCGAGTATGCCGGATTTGCTGTCGGTGCTTCGCGTGAAACGCCGGTCGAAGTTGGCCAGAGCGTAGGGATGATCTGCGTGCTGGTAGAGATTCGTGTCGTCGTAGACCCGATTGCCGGTCATCTGCTCGAACCAGTAGGCCGCCAGGGGCTCCAATTGGTGCCCCATGGTCAGCTGATTGGTGTTGAGCTTCTTCTGCGGCTTGGCTCTTCCCATCTTGATCATCCAGAGCTCCAGCGGCGTGGTCCAGGGACTGAGTCCGAAGATCGTGGCCACGTCGCTGCCGCCCACGGTGAAGGGAATGGTTCCCTTCGGCCCATGCATGCGGCAGTCGAGCCAGCGCTCCTCGGTCATGCCCTTGGTATCACAGAGAATGATAGGCGCGGCCATTCAGCTCACCGCCCTTGCTCTGTCATACTCACTCCAGCGCAGGCTCATGGCCCGGGCCATATTCTCCTCAACGATGAGCAGCTTGCTTTCCGGCGTGTGCTCGGTTTTGAGGATGTACGGGATCTCCTGCATGGCCATGAACACGTCATGGGCGGTGGCCGGGTTGTCGCCATAGGCCATTTCGAACATGGCGATTGCTTCGTCCGCGGCCTTCTTCGGCATGCTGAGCTTCTTGCAGACCCGGGTCATGGCGTTGACCGGATAGTCCAAATGGATCTCCATCAGCGCCTGCAGCTTGGCGACAGCGTCCCCAAACTGGGCGAAGAGCTGATCCATTGCCGACTCGAAGTCCACGATCTTGCTCTGATGCCGATGATCCACGGCCACGCAGCTTCCGATGTGGATCGGGTGCTGGCCGCCGGTCAGCAGGGCCGAGACCTTGGCGGAGGCGACGCCGGTGTCCGAGGTGATAAACCGGATGCCGGGCGTCAGCTTGCCTGCCATGGTGGCTCTGCCGCTGGCAGCGAGAAGCTTGGCATAGGTGCCCAGCAGATCCTCCCGCTGGTCGGGAAGCTGCCAGGAGGCCGAGGTGATCGCGTGGTCGGTGTAGCCCGCCAGGAAGACGTTCCCGGGGAAGCGGCCGTCGAGCTTGGTTTTGAGCGTTCCCAGCAGCTCGCTGATCGGCAGCACGGAGTAATCCACCGCGTCGCCGGAATGTACCGCGGAGACCTTCCCC
>JAEEKA010000045.1 GCA_016282135.1 Oscillospiraceae bacterium | reverse complement strand
GGTCGTGTCGCCGTTGAACACCGTATTGGTGGAAACGCTGCTCCCGCCCTCCGGCTCCGTAAACCAGCCCACAAAGGAGTAACCCGACCGGGTGGGCGTGGGCAGGCTGGGCAGCTTGCCGCTCGCTGCCGTCACCATGCTCTCAGGGGAAACGTAGCCGCCGTTGGGATCAAAGGTGATCGTGTAGGGCTTACTGTTGTAGATGACCGTGGCGTTTTGCAGGCACTCGTTGCCCTCCGCGATGCTGATCTGGGCCCACTGCTGGGGCGTGCCCGCGTAAAACACCGCGCTGAGAGACGTACAATATTTGAACGCGTCCTTCTCAACGCGCTCAACCGTAGCGGGCAGCGCAATGGATTGCAGCTTTTCGCAGCCGGAAAACGTGTAAGCCGGAATTCCCCGGACGTAGCCCGCCAACGTCGCTTCTTTCAGATTAGTGCATCCCTCAAAAACTGACTTATCCATATTCAGCCAGTTTTTTGACGCCAAATAGACCGACTCAAGGTTATGGCATTGCTTGAACGCTGATACTCCGATTTCCTCTATTGCGGGCAGGCAAACCTCCGTTACGCCGGAACGCGTAAAGGCGGTGCTTTCAACGGACTTGATCCCGGAGCCCCAGTCAACTTCCAGTGGCGTCTCGTCAGCGTGGTCCCGGTAAAACGCGTTCCATCCGATTTCCTGCACGCTGTCGGCAAAAATGACTTTTTTCAGCTTCAAGCTTTTGTTCTGGAAAAAAGACATAATGTTTCCGCCTGCGTTCAGAACGCCGTCTGTTAATTCCACCTCCTCGATTTGCAGGATGTAGAAGGCCCAGGGCGCGGTGCTGACCCAGTTTTGGGCCAGATACGCGTAATAATCCATACGCCCGCTGTCCCCGTTTGTCGGCCGAATTGTGAGCTTTAAGCCGGTCGTACCGTCCGATAACGGCATATCGTCTTGAAGCGTCCACGTGCATTGCAGGGAGGTGTCCTCCAAATAAAGGGCGCTGACCGGGACACTGAGCGTCGGGAACAGGGAGACCGCCAGCGCCAGGGCAAGCAGCAGACTCAGGGTTCTTTTCACGTTGTGTTTCATCAATCGTTTCCCTCTTTTCATTTGATTCTCCGGGCTTCCGGGGAAGCCGCCGGGCCGCCGCGGAACAGGCAAGGAGCCGGTTCTGTATCGTTGACAACAGAATCGGCTCCTGAATTTTGCGTTTTATTTGATTCTGGTGCCCACGGGGACGATATCGTCCACGAAGATTACCTGGCAGCCGCAGGCGTTGTTGGTGGCGGCCAGCAGCATACCCTCGCTGTTGATGCCGGTGATGCGGGTGCCGGCCAGGTTGGCCACCACGATGATCTTCTTGCCCACCAGCTCCTCGCAGCTATAGTCGTGTTTGATGCTGGAGACGATGACACGCTTGTCGATGCCGTCGTCCAGGGTCAGCTTCAGGCAGTTGTTGGACTTGCGGATCTCCTGGGCCTTGATGATCTGGCACACCCGCAGATCCACCTGGCGGAACTGGTCAATGTTGATCTCCGGCTCCACGGGGGCCACCGGGTCTGGCTCGCCGTAGACCCGGGCAGGCGCCTTGGACGCTGCTTCCGCCGCGGTATCCTCCTCCGGCCGCTCCTCCGCCTCGGTCTTGGGGGTGGAGAAGTCCAGCAGATGGAGATAGCTCTCCTTCTCAATGGCGTAGAGGAAGAGGTAGAGACGGGGGCCCCGCTCCTTGTCGATGAGCAGGCGGTAGACCGTCTTGAAGAAGTCTCCCTGCCGCTCCTTCAGGGTCTTTTCGTCCAGGTCCTGGCCGAAGACCTCCTTGGGGATGGCGTAGAGCTTCACGTTCAACTCGTTCAGATCATACTGCTGGGTGTTCAGGTAGTCGAAGAGGATGGTAATCTCCCGCTTCATCTGCTCGTCCAGGCCCTCGTAGACCTCCCAGTTGCGGAGCTTCCGCAGCCGGTTGACGCTCTCGGGCGAGCACATCTCCAGCCAGTACTTGGCCCGCTCAAAGCGGTCGGCAAACTCGGCGTACTTGTAGGGGGTGCCGATCTTCTCGAAGACCACCTCCAGCATGTCGGGGTTGAAGTTCACCACGGAGCCGAACTGCACCAGATTGGACATGGAGACCGGGATGACGCTTCGGCCCTCGATGACGGTGTTGGCCATCACGTCCCGGGTGTACTCGTCGGCGGTGCCGTTCTGTACCGCCTCCAGCATCTTGTCGAACTCGGAATACTGGCGCAGGATGCCGTTGTCAAAGCAGAAGTCGAAGGCCTTCAGGGGCTCAAACTTGGAGTACAGCCACAGGATGATCTCCGGCTGATAGAGCTTCAGCAGGGTGGCCGGGGTCAGGTTCAGGCCGGTGGAGCCGGACATCTTGGAGGTGGCGCCCTTCAGACCGATGAAATCATAGCCCTGGAAGATGGGCGCGTCGAAGCCGAAGATGGCCTTGGCAATGTCCTTGCTGGTGTCGTAGCTGCCGTTGGGGCTGGAATGATCCCGTCCGCCGGGCTCGAAGTCCACGCCCTCATAGAGCCAGCGCATGGGCCAGTCCACCTTCCAGGAGAGCTTACAGTTGAAGTCCCTGGTGAAGTCGAAGCTGCCGTGGTGGCCGCAGGCGCAGTGATAGGTCGCCACGCGGCAGTCGTCGGACAGGGTATCGATGGTGGTGGAGTCCCGGTGGCACTCCGGGCAATAGATGGACACGGGATAGTAGGCCTCCCGCTCGCCGGGCTTGGCGTCCTGGGTGCGGTGGCTGTCCAGAATATCAAAGATTTCGCCCCGCTTTTCCAGAGCCAGGAGAATATACTTCACGTACTTGCCGCTGCGGTACATCTCCGCCTGATAGCGGTAGTCCATGTCGATGCCAAACTCCTGGATGGAGGCGGCGAACTCCGCCTCAAAGTGCTTGGCGTAGTTTTCGTAGGGGGAATCCGGGAAGGGATTGCGCACGTCAATATAGGGGCAACCGATGAACTGCTCCATGTCCTCGTTGCCCGGCACCGCCGCCACGTTGGCGGGAACCTTGCGCATCCGGTCGAACTCATCCCAGGAGAAGAGCAGCTTGGCCTTCTTGCCCAGGGAGCGCAGGGCGCGGACGACAAAGTAGCTGGTGGCAACATCGCGGAAATTGCCGATGTGGACCGAGCCGGAGGGGCTGATGCCGGCGGCGCAGACATACTCCTCCTTATCGGGCCTGGCAGCGATGATTTTTTGCGCGATTTGTACGGACCAGTGCATAAGAATCCCTCTTTCTGATTTGAACAATATACAGCGGCGGCCAGGGGTCTGGCCGCCCTACGCGCTGCAAACAGCGCAGCGGATGTGTGCCGCTGCGGTTGGATTATTTCTCCACGGAGAGAATTTCAAACTGAAGAATGCCGGCGGGGGCCTCGACGGTCACAACGTCGCCCACGGTCTTGCCCAGCATGGCCCGGCCAAAGGGAGAATCGTCGGAGATCCGGTAGTTCTTGGGGTCCGCCTCCTGGGAGCCGACGATGGCGTAGATGCCCTCTTCGTCGAATTCCATATCCCGGACCTTCACGGTGCAGCCCAGGCCCACCCGGCCCAGGGTGGATTCCTCCACGCCGTCCAGGCCGTCGTCAATGATGACGGCGTTGGCCAGAATGTTCTCCACCTCCGCGATGCGGCCGTAAAGCTGAGCCTGCTCGTTTTTCGCTTCGTCGTATTCGCTGTTCTCCGACAGGTCACCGAAGGAACGGGCTTCCTTCAAATGCTCCGCGACTTCCTTTTCCCGGGTCGTCTTGAGGTAATGCAGTTCCTCTTCCAGCTCTTTGAGTCGGATGCTTGTGATTTTGAATTCCTTCGCCATGCTGGTACCGCCTTTCTGATACGATTACTTTTGTGTCGCTATATTATACAGGGCGGAACCGCGTTTGTCAACTGCAATTCTCCGTATAATCCGTGTTTTCAGGCCATTTTCCGGCCATCGCCAGCCAGTCCTTCCGAAAGAGGATCATCTCCTTGGTTTGGATGGTTTTTCCGTCCGTCTCAAATTGCGCCTCTGTCCAGAGCTGCATGCCCAGCTTCCGCTGCAGGGCGGCAGATGCCCCGTTAAAATCAAAGAAACCGGATTGGATATAGTCCAGCTTTACCTGTTCAAACAGGACCGGATAGACCGCTTGAAGCAGCTCCGTCATCAGACCCCGCCGCCAATAGCGCTCGTTGAGCACATAGGAAAGGGTCACCCCTCGGAGGGCGCTCAAGGCCTCGTCCTGTGCCAGATACGACGGGTTGAACGTGAGATTGCCGATCAGCTTGTTCTCCGACTTCAAAACAACTGCGAAATACACCTGGGGGTGGTCCGGACTCATGTTATACTCCAGGGAAAGCCTGGCGTCTTCCATGGAATCACAGGGGCAATTCCCTGCCAGGCGCTGCTGCTCCCTTTGGGAGAGGTATTCGTACAGGTCCGCCAGGTCGCCCTGCCGGAAGGGCCGCAGCAGCAGCCGGGGCGTCTCAATGGGGCGGGCCGTCAAAAGCGCGGCGATCTGAGCGGGAATTTGTTTAACGTCGTTTTCTCGTTCCATTGGTTTATCCTTTTGTGTTCCGCGAATCGGTAGTACCGATTATCAATCGGTCTTTGTCGGCAGATTGCCGACCCTACAGGCGGGTGCGTCCCGCGGCGAACCGATGTTCGCCGCTTCGGAAGTCTCAGCGCTTCGCGGGCGGCCAATGACCGCCCCTGCAAGCCTCCCCGTCTGTCATTCTGCCCTGCCCTGAGCGAAGTCGCAAGAGAAGCGAAGGATCCGCGTCCCCCGTACCCATTTCAAATCCATTCTCAAATGGCAATTTGAGAATCCCTCAATTCTTCATTTTTCACTCTTCGTCCTTCATTCTTCTCCGTCCCTACGGGGTCGTCAGAACCTCGATGGCCTTTTGCAGCTGGGCGTCCTCGGCCTTATCCAGGCGGCTGTAGTAGAGATCCCGCTTCTGCTCGTCGCTCAGCCCCACCAAAATATCGGGGGTAATGCCCTTCCCCACCAGGCTGACGCCGTTGGGGGTGGTGTACTGGCCGATGGAGATATTGATGGCAGAGCCGTCGTCCAGCTTCATGCTGGTCTGGAAGCGGCCCTTGCCGTAGGTCTGCTCGCCGATGATGGTTGCGGCGTGGTACTCCTGCAGGGCGGCAGGGAAAAACTCCGCGGCGGAATAGGACTCATAGTTTACCAGCACCGCCATGGGCATATCCAGGAAATCGGCGTCGGATTTGTCCACGCTCTCCTTGCCCCGGTAGTCCACGCTGCGGAACAGGGGCCCCTCCGGCAGCAGATAGTCCAGCAGCTTCACCAGCTCGTGCTTGTAGCCGCCGGGATTGTAGCGCACGTCGAAAATCAGGCTTACGGCGCCCCGTTCCCTGGCCTCTTCGATGGCGGCAATGGCGTCCTTGGCGGCGTCCTGCTCAAAGTTGCTGATGCGGATCAGGGCAATCTGATTGTCCAGCATCTCCCAGGAAACATTGATCGACTTGATTTTTGCCCGGGTGATCGTCACATCCCGAACCTCGCCGTTGTGGGAAACGGTGATGGTCACGTCGGTTCCCTCCTTGCCCCGGACCCGATTCTTGGTCTCGCTCAGGTCCAAAGCTCCCTCGGAGCCGTCCAGCACCGGGACGCCCTCCACGGCCAGAACCAGGTCTCCCACCTCCAGCCCGGCGGAAAAGGCTGGGCTGTTGGGGATCACCTCGATAATCTCCAGGCCCCGCTCCGCATGTTCCGCGTTGATGGTAACGCCGATGCCCACATAGGAGTTGGTGACGCTCTCTTCATAGGCCGCATAGTCTGCGGCGGAAATATAATAGCTCCACTCGTCGCCCAGGCCGTCGATCATGCCGGCGGCCGCCGCGTCGGCCAGCTTTGTCTCGTCTACCTCGCCGATGAAGTACTGGTCGATGAGTTCGCGAATCTGGGTGAGCTTATCTGCCCAGGCTTCCTGCTTGGCAGGGCTCCCGGATACAGCGGGGATTTTCACCCGTCCGCTGAACACATAGACGCAAACAGCTGCCGTCAGCATGGCGGAAATCAGCGTCGCCAGCACAATGGGCCAGATTCTGGTCTCTTTCACCACCTGAATCTGGGGCAGCGCCTGGGACTGCGGCGCAGTCCACGGGCTGCGCTCGTTTTCGTTATTGAAAGGTTCCATGTGTTTTTCCTCGATTTCTCCAGATATTAAGATAGGACGAGCGAGCTCGTCCTATCGGGATTCCCGTTGGCTCAGGCAAAATACCAGCCGGAGGGAAGATAGTTCAGGGGGTTGACCAGGGTGCCGTTGTAATAGACGGTCAGGTGCAGGTGGGCCGCGGTGGACCAGCCGGTGCTGCCCACGTAGCCGATGATCTCGCCCTTCTCCACGTGCTGGCCCGCGTGAACGGTATAGCGGGTCATGTGACCGTAGAGGGTCAGGAAGCCGTTGCCGTGGTTGATCCGCACGTGATAGCCAAAGACGTTGCTGTAGGTGGCGGAGGTCACGGTGCCGGAGGCGCAGGCATAGATGGGCGAGCCGTAGCTGGCGTTGATGTCGATGCCGCTGTGGTTGCTTTGCTGGTGTGTAGTTGGGTGAATCCGGGGCCCGAAGGGGCTGGTAATGCCCCGGGCCGTACAGGGCCAGCCCAGACCGGAGCTGCTGGTGCCCCCGTTGTAGGAGGAGCTGCTGGCGGCGGTCTCTGCGGCCACTGCCTGCTGGTACTTCTTCTGCTCGGCGGCGATCTGCTGAAGCAGGGCCTCCCGCTCTTCCTCGTATTTGTTCTCCAGGGCGGCAAACTGCTCATGGTCCTCCATCAGCTCCGCCATGAGGCCGTCTGCCTCGGCCCGCTGGGATTCCAGCTCCTGCTGCTCAGCGGCCAGAGACTCCTTGGCCTCCTCCATTTCCACCTTTTCGGCGGCCAGCTCCTGCCGGGCCGCTTCGATCTGCTGGGCGGACTCCTGGAGCCGCTGGATCATCATTTCGTCAGAGCGGGCGATTTCGTTAATCATCTCCACCCGGTCCAGGAGGTCCGCAAAGCTGCTGGACTGGAAGAGAATGGACAGATAGGTGAGGTTCCCCTTCTCCTCCATGGCGCGGATACGGGTGCGATAGCGAGCGTTGAGCTCGTCCCGTCGGTCCAGCGCGTCGCCCAGCTCATTCTGCTTCTCGGCGATCAGGAGATTGTACTCCTGGATCAGCTCATTCTTTGTTTCGATGGATTCCTCGGTCAGCTTGATCTGTTGATCGATCTGGTCCTTCTGTCCCACCAGATCCAGGATCTCCGATTCGTTGGACTCCCGCTGGGCCTTGGCCTCCGCCTTTTCCGCAGCGATCTCCTTCTCCTGCCGCTTCAGGGACTCGATGCGGGACTTGATGGAGCTGGAGCTCTCCGCGAAGGCGGAAAAGATCAGACCGCCCACCAGCAGCAAAGCCAGAAGGCCGGCAATCAGGGAAACGATGACGCGACGATATTTATACATACGATACGTTACCTTCTTTATCTGTCAGATTGAACGGATCAGACAAAATATCCGCCGGCGGGGAGATAGGTAAGGGGGTTCACCAGGGCCCCGTTGTAGTACATGGTCAGATGCAGATGGGGGCCGGTAGACCAGCCGGTGCTGCCCACGTAGCCGATAATCTCGCCGCGGGTCACGTACTGGCCGGATTTGACGGTGTAGCGGGTCATGTGGCCGTAGAGGGTGGAGAAGCCGTTGCCGTGGTTGATGGTGACGTAGTAGCCGTAGGCCGTGCCGTAGGTGGCGGTGGTCACAGTGCCGGAGGCGCAGGCATAGATGGGCGAGCCATAGCTGGCGCCGATGTCCATGCCGCTGTGATTGCTGTAGACGTGGGTGATGGGATGGTAGCGGGGGCCAAAGGGACAGGTGATATTCCGGGCGGTGCAGGGCCAACTGAAGCCGTAGCTGCTCACCGCGCCGTTGTAGGTGCCGCCGGAGGAGCTTCCGCCGCCGGAAGAGCTTCCGCCGCCGGAGGCCTCGTTCTCCCGGTCCGCCGCGGCCTGCTCCCGTGCTCTGGCGGCAGCCTCCGCTTCCCTGCGGGCCTTTTCCTCGGCAGCCACCGCTTCCTTGTAATTCTTCTGCTCCTGGGCAATCTTGGCCAGCAGGGCCTCCTGCTCGGCCTGGTACTTGCTCTCAGCTTCGGCGTATTCCTCGTGGTCGGCCATCAGCTCCGCCATCAGGCCGTCCGCCTCGGCACGCTGGGACTCCAGCTCCTCCTGCTCGGCGGCCAGGGAGGCCTTGGCCTCCTCCATTTCCACCTTCTCGGCAGCCAGTTCCTGACGGGCGTTCTCAATCTGCTGGGCAACCTGCTGGAGCTGGTCGATCATCCGCTCGTCGGAGCGGGCAATCTCGTTGATCATCTCCACCCGGTCCAGAAGATCGGCAAAGCTGCTGGCCTTGAAGAGGATGGACCAGTAGGTCAGGTTCCCCTTCTCCTCCATGGCCCGGATACGAATCCGGTAGTGCTCATTCAGAACGTCCCGCTCATCAATGGCGTCGCCCAGCTCGTTCTGCTTTTCCGCAATCAGGAGATTGTATTCCTGAATCAATTCGTTTTTCGTCTCAATGGAGTCCTGGGTCAGCTTGATCTGCTGATCGATCTGATCCTTCTGTCCCACCAGGTCCAGAATATCCGATTCGTTGGCCTCCCGCTGAGCCTTGGCCTCCGCCTTTTCTGCGGCGATCTCCTTTTCCTGCCGCTTCAGGGATTCAATGCGGGATTTGATGGAGCTGGAGCTCTCTGCGAAGGCGGAGAAAATCAGGCCGCCTACCAGGAGCAGCGCCAAAACTCCGGCGATCGCGGAAACGATGACGCGGCGATATTTATACATGACCGTATACCTCCTTTGTCACGGCTCGCGGCGCGGCGTGCGCCGCTGCGAATGGTGCAGATCGCGGCTGGATCAGACGTCCAGGAACTTCCGGATGGACATGACGGAGCCGAACATACCCACAAACAGGCCAGCGGCCCCGAAGGTCACCACCATGGGCATGAAGATTTCCTCGAAGGGAACGATGGTGAGCAGCTGCAGACGCTGGGTCTGGGTGATGCGGGTGGCCAGCAGGTCGTAGAGACCCCACTCGATGAAGAAGGCCACTGCGCCGGAAATGAGGCCGATCAGGAAGCCCTCCACAAAGTAGGGGAAGCGAATGAAGCGGTTGGTGGCGCCGATCATTTTCATGATGGCGATCTCATCCCGCCGGTCGTACATGGCCAGCTTGATGGTATTGGAGATCATAAACAGGGACACCACCAGCAGCACCACAATGATGCCGATGGACACAATGTTCAGAACCTGCTGGACGGTGATGATGCCGTCGGCAATCTCCGGCCGGTCCGCGATATGGGCCACGCCCTCAATCTTGCGGAGCTGCTCCACGGTCTCGGCCATTCTGGCGTTGTCCTCCAGGGTGACGATGAAGCGGTCCCGCAGGGTGGAGGGGTCGATGCCGTCATAGGCTTCGCCGCCGCCCTGCTGCTCCACGAAGCGTTCCACCGCTTCCTCCCGGGACATGTAGACGGCCTCCCGGACGTTTTCCACCAGGTTGATTTGGGAGCCCACGGACCGGGCCTCGGCGCTGTCATAGTTTTCGTCGACGAAGACCAGAACCCGGTTCTGCTGCTCCATATCGGAGACGAACAGGCTCACGTTGTAGATGATCAGAGAAAAGCCGCCGATGATGACCAGACAGGCCACCGTAACGCAGACGGCCGCAAAGGACATAAAGCCGTGGGTGAACATGTTGCGGATACCCTCTTTGAAGAGGTATCCCATTTTTCTAACTCTCTTCATTGATATAGTACCCATCCATTCCGTCGTTGATAACCTTGCCCTCTGAGATGGCGATAACCCGCTTGGTGAAGCGGTTGACCAGCTCCTGCTCATGGGTCACCACCATCACGGTGGTCCCCAGGGCGTTGATGGACTCCAGCAGCATCATGATCTCGTAGGAGCGCTGGGGGTCCAGGTTGCCGGTGGGCTCGTCGGCCACGATCATGGCCGGGTTGTTCACCAGTGCCCGGGCAATGGCCACACGCTGCTGCTCGCCGCCGGAGAGCTCGTGGGGCAGGCGGCGGCCCCGGTTTTCCAGACCCACCAGGTCCAGCACGTAGGGCACCCGGGCCTGGATCTCCTTGGCGGAGGCCCCAACGATCCGCATGCCGTAGGCCACGTTCTCAAAGACGGTCTTGTTTTCAATCAGGCGGAAATCCTGAAAGATGACGCCGACGGTCCGGCGCATATAGGGGATCTGACGCTTCTTGATGGTCTCCAGCCGGTAGCCGTTGACCTGGATGGAACCTGAGGTGGGCTCCAGCTCCGCGGTCAGCAGCTTGATGATGGTGGACTTGCCGGAGCCGGAGGGGCCCACCAGAAAGACAAACTCTCCGTCGTCTATGTGCAGGCTCACGCCCTCCAGGGCGCGGTTGCCGGCGGTATAGACCTTGGTGACGTTACGAAATTCGATCATGTTATACTCCTAACAGTTGGAACTTGCAAACCGGCGGGCGCACGGTGCGCACCCCCGCGGGCGGAACACTCAGAACATCTTGTTGTCGCGGGACGCCAAATACTTCTTGACCATCAAGGCCACCTTGAAGATGATGGCGTGGTCAAACTCCCGCAGATCCAGGCCGGTCAGCTTTTTGATCTTCTCCAGCCGGTAGACCAGGGTGTTCCGGTGGACAAAGAGCTTCCGGGAGGTCTCGGAAACGTTCAGGTTGTTTTCAAAGAACTTGTTGATGGTGAAGAGAGTCTCCTGGTCCAGGGTGTCGATGGAGTTCTTCTTGAACACCTCCCCCAGGAAGATCTCGCAGAGGGTGGTGGGAAGCTGGTAAATCAACCGGCCGATGCCCAGATTCTCGTAGGTGATGACGGTCTTCTCGGTGTCGAAGACCTTGCCCACCTCAATGGCCACCTGGGCCTCCTTGTAGGAATCGGCCAGCTCCCGCAGATGCTCCGCCACGCCGCCGATGCCGATGATGGTCTTCACAAAGAGCTGGCTCTTGAGGGCCTCCTCCATGCTGGCGGCCAGGGCCAGAAGCTCGGCCTGCTCCACCTCGGCGTTGACGCTCTTGACCACAGCCACGTCGGTCTCGTTGACGGAGATCACGAAATCCTGCTGCCGGTCCGGGAAGAGGGTCTGGAGCACGTCCACGATCCCCACGTCCGCGCTGCCGGTCTGCCGCACCAGGAAGACCACGTGGTTCTGGTCGGCGGCGAAGTGCAGCTCCTTGGCCCGGATATAAATGTCGCCGGGCAAAATGTTGTCGGTAATGATATTCTTGACGAAGGTGGCCTTGTCGTGCTTTTCTTCGTAGTAGATCTTGGTGCAGTTCAGGGCCACCTGGGCCATCAGGCAAAGGCTGTGGGCCAGCTCGTCGTCTCCGTTGACAAAGACGGCAAAGTCAAAGCTGCCGCCGAAGTTGGACAGCGCCCGGACGGTCTTGCCGGAAAACTGCACGGCCTGGTCGTCCGAGAGAGCCACCACCCGGGCAAGCTTGGGGTATTTTGCTCCTATTTGATCGGCGTCAGAGCAGGCAACCACGGTGCCCTCGGCGTCGATCACGCCGATCTGGCGGTCCGAAGCGGCCTTCATCTGCTGGATCACGTCGGAAAAGATATGATTCGTCATAGTTACGCACTCCTGTCACTGTGAGGGTTTATACAACGTCTACGCACCATCATACCCGATTTCTTCCGATTTTGCAAGAGCAATTTGGTATTTTCTTTGAAATTTTGAAGATTTTTTTATGCAAAAACACAACAAATCCGGCGATGTGGCTAATTTCCACCGGATCAGGCCCGGGGTTTTTACTGAATATGTCAAGGGTCTGGGTTTGTGGATTTTGTACAGACCTACCTGTCCCTTGCCGCAATGCTCGGGGCGTCGGGGAGGCCGCCCCCTACAGCGCCGCGATCTCCGCCTCCGTCAGCTCCCGGGTCTCGCCAAGGGCCAGGCCGTCCAGGCTCAGAGAGCCCTCCTGCTCCCGGCGGAGGTAGACAACAGGCAGGCCCCGGGCCGCCATCATCCGGCGGACCTGGTGGTATTTGCCCTCGGTGACGGTGATCTCGCTCTCCCCCGGGCCAAGGGGCCGGAGGACGGCGGGCCGGCAGAGGGTCCCGTCCTTCAGAGTCAGACCGGCGGCGAAGGCTTCCACATCCTCGGCGCTTGCCGTCCCTTCGTGGCGGGCGTAATAGCGCTTCTCCACCCCGTGCTTTGGGGAAATCAGCCGGTGGGCCAGGTCTCCGTCGTTGGTGAACAGCAGCAGCCCCTCGGTCTCCTTATCCAGACGGCCCACAGGGACCACCTTCTGCCGCAGAAAGGCCGCGGGGATCAGCTCCATCACTGTCCGGTCCCGGGGGTCCTCGGTGGAAGTCACGAAGCCTGCAGGCTTGTGGAGCAGCAGCACCACCCGCCGGGGCCCCTCCACGGGCTCTCCGTGAAAACACACCCGGTCCGATTCGGGGTCTACCTTGGCGGCCCCGTCGGCAACGGGCTTTCCGTTCACCGTGACGGCCCCGGCCTTCAGCAGATCCTTCAATTCCCGCCGGGAAGCAAGCCCGGCATCGGAGAGGTATTTGTCTAATCGAATCATCGTGCTTCCTTTCTTCCGCTCAGTGGACGAGTTGTGAGTTGAGAGTTGAGAGTTGAGAATTGAAAGTTTTCGGAGTTTTGCAAATTTCAATTTGCAAAAAACATTCATTTATATTTTTAAACCTTCAACGTAACTGTTCGGCAGGGTCGTAGTGGCCGCGCACCTGCGCGGCCATAAAAGCCCCGAAAAGCGCTTTCGCCATGGCCGCGCGGGTGCGCGGCCACTACGGAGAAAAGGCGACTCAATTCTCAATTCTCACTTCTCAACTATCATCTTCCCTTTCATATCTCCGCCCACCCCAGCATAGAGTGTCACCAGACATCATGAATGAAAGGGTGTAAGAACATGTTTGTGGTAACAGCCAAGGTCTCCAAAACCAAGCTGGCGGCCCTTGTGACCCTGTTGATCGCGGTCCTGGTGCTGGCCGCGGTACTGGCCGCCGCGAAAACCGGCGCCCCGGAGGCAGCCGACGCCCGGAACGGAGAAACCAACGAGGCAAGGGTGGCCTTTATCACCCAGCAGGGCTGGCAGGTAAACGCCGAGCCGGTCCAGACTCAGAGCGTCAAAATTCCGGCGGAGGATACGGAGGTATTCCGCCGCTACAACGAGCTGCAAAAATCCCAGGGCTTCGATCTGATCCAGTACGCGGGCCGACAGGCCACCCGCTACGTGTACGAGGTGCTGAACGCCCCCGACGCCGAGGGCCCCGTCTACGCGACGATTTTTGTCCTGGACGGCAGAATCGTGGGCGGCGACGTCACCGACACCGCCCCGGCGGGGAAAATGCAGGGCGTGGTACAAAATTGAGAATTGAGAATTTCGGTGGTTTCGCAGGGCAGCCGCCTGTGCCCTTTATGGAGAGACCCCAAGCCGCCGCGCGTCCCAAACCTTCCCCTGTCAAGGGGGAACCGGCGAAGCCGGCGGAGGGGTCCGCTCTCCCGGCCGCGCCCCGCTCACAGAGACGGCATACCGCCGGACACGTTCATATCTCTGCTTATCGTAACATATAGATGTTACAAAAATATTACAAACAAAAACATTTTGAAATATTTTTCCGGTCTCTGTTCCCAGGGACCGGTTTTTGCTTGAAAATAGCACTTGACAAATCTGCTCTATGGATGTAGAATGCAATTACACTACAGAAGTAGAGGAGATGCTTCCATGTTTGATAAAAAGAATCGGCTGCCGGATGCGGAGCTGGAGGTCATGCAGCTGCTTTGGCGCTGTGAGGCCCCGGTGGCGCGGGCCACGGTGGAGGAAGAAATGGCAAAGCTGCGGCCCATGGCCCAGACCACACTTTTGACCCTGCTGACCCGGCTGGCGGACAAGGGCTTCGTGCGGATTGAGAAGCAGGGCCGGTCCAGCGTCTACACCCCTCTGGTAGCCCGGGAGGAATATCAGGCCCGGCAGAGCAAGCGCTTTGTGGACCAGCTCTTCGGCGGCTCCATGTCCGCCTTCGCCTCCGCCCTCACCGCCTCCGGCCTTTCCAAGGAAGACCTGGAGGAGCTGCGCCGGATGCTGGAGGAGGGGAAGCTGTGACCATACTTGAACAGATTGGTTTCCGTCTTTTCTTCGCGGCGTTCGTCGGCCTGCTTGCGGCGGCTTCGATTGATCTGGACCGGAACAGATACCGATCCAGGGGGCTCCGCTGCGCGCCGGATCGGTACGGCGACTTTGTCGCCTATGGTTTCTTATTTTTCCCGCTGATGCTGCTGCTGCTCCCTTCCAAGGCCGCTTTGTACCTCCACGGGCAATTTTCCTTGCTGTTCAATCAAGTTCTGATGACGGTTCTGCTGCTGGCGTGGATGCCCCGGCTGCGGCGGCGCTTCTCCGCCCGGACCTGCGCGGGGCTTTGGGTTTTGCCCGGCCTGTCGGCCTATTTCAGTATGAATTTCGGGGTATGGAGGCTTGAATTTGACCCCTTTCTGGTAATCCGCCTGTCCCGCTCCGTCCTTTGGACGCTACTCTGGATCTGGCTGGCCGGAGCCTGCGGGGTGCTGCTGTGGAAGCTGCTTTCCCATCTGTTTTTCCGAAAGCACATTCTTGAAAACGCGGTCCAGGCGGAGCAGCGGGAATACGGGCTCATGGCGGCGGTCTATCAATCCCTTGCCCCGTCCGCACAGGGGCTGGCAAAGCGAAGGAAGAGCGCCTATTACAGTCAGTGCCGACAGGTGGAGGCCATTTTAGATCACCGCCACATGCTCCGATCCCCGGAGGTCTCCACGCCCCTTACCATCGGGCTGACGAAGAAAAACACCTTCCTGGTGCTGCCGGACCGGGCCTACAGCCGGGGCGAGCTGGCGCTGATTCTGCGGCACGAGGTCGTCCATCTGCTCCACGACGATATTCATACCAAGTTTTCTCTGGCGCTGCTCTGCGCCGCCGGATGGTTCATCCCCTCTCTCTGGTTTGGGATGGAATTTGTTTCAGAGGATCTGGAGCTCTGCTGTGACGAGATGGTCACCGAAGGGATGGGCACGGACGAACGCAAGGAATACGCCGGCCTGCTGCTCCGTGCCGGAGGCACAGAACGGGGCTTCACCTCCTGCCTCTCCGCCTCTGCCCGGGGCCTGCGCTACCGGCTGAAACGAATCCTGCGGCCCAAACGCCGGGAGGGCGGCCTGTCCATGCTCGGGCTTGCCGTGGCCCTGTTTATCTTCTTTTCCGGCGCCATCGGCATACGGGAGAAGGTCGGAACCGCTCAAAACGCAATCCTGGACGAGGGCTGGCAGATTTGCGCCGTCCAATTTCCTTCCCAAGACGAGGATTGCACAGACCCGGCTATTCTGAAGGCCGTGGAGGAGCAATTTCGAAGCCTGAAGCTGGAAAGCGAGCTTTGGAAGGACCGTCACAGCCTGTACGCCCACGGTATCTCAAGCTCCAAAGGGGAGCTTTCCCTCATTCTGGCCCGGGAGGACGAGGAAAGGATGCGGGTCGTAATATATCCGAATAGAATCGCTGTCTATACCGGAAAGAACAGCAAGCCCACCGTGTACCTGACCAGCGGGGAATTGACGGCAATTGAGAATTGACAATTGAGAATTTGAGGTGTTTTCAAATTGCCATTTGAAAACACCTGCGGGCTGGGTACGTGCGGGATGCCGACCCCTCCACCGGTTGCGCCGGTCCCCCTCCTCTTGACAGGGGAGGTTTTGGGCCGCAGGCTGGGTGCAGGCGGGATGCCCACCCCTCCACCGGCTGCGCCGGTCCCCCTCCCCTTGACAGGGGAGGTTTTGGGACGCAGGCGGGGTGCAGACGGGGGACAAACCCCTCCACCGGCTGCGCCGGTCCCCCTCCCCTTGGCAGGGGAGGTTTTGGGACGCAGGCTGGGTGCAGGCGGGGACAGACCCCTCCACCGGCTGCGCCGGTCCCCCTCCCCTTGGCAGGGGAGGTTTTGGGACGCAGGCGGGGTGCAGACGGGGGACAAACCCCTCCACCGGCTGCGCCGGTCCCCCTCCCCTTGACAGGGGAGGTTTTGGGCCGCAGACTCCGCTACGCCTGTTACGCATGTACGCGTGATTTCATATTGTTTTTCTCCACGCCCACAGCACACGCCCGATCACACAAAAATGAGGAACTGAAATGACTGACTTTTTATCCCGATTATGGCCTCTGGCGCTGCTTTCGCTGGGGCTTGGCGTGACCATCCTGCTGTTCTATTTGTTCTCCCGCCACGTCTCCCGGCACGGCAGGAGCCGCTTTGCACCGGCCTATTACCCGCTGATGCTTCCCTGCCTGTTTCTTTTCTATCTGCTTCTATTTCTCTTTTCGGAGCTGCTCAACTCCAAGCACGTCTACCTTACGCAGCTGTTTCGTTTGCTTGCTGCGGCGGTGGTCTATTTCTCCCTGCTCCGGGCGCTGACGCCCCTGCTCCGAAAGCGAATCTCCGCCCAGGGCTGCGCCGCCCTGTGGCTGCTTCCGAATCTGTTATTCTATTTTTCTACTTACCTGCTGCACGGTGATTCGCTCGTGGAGCCTCTGTTCGTGGTGTGGATCCCCCGCTCCGCTCTTTGGACCGCCCTGGGCGTCTGGGCGGTGGGCTTCGTGACTGTTCTGGCAGGGAATTTCTTCTCTCACCTCCGCTTCCGGCAGGCCGTTCTGCAAGACGCGGTCCCCGTCTCGGCGCAGGAACGGGATCTCTTCCTGTCCACCTGGCGGGCGCTCTGCTTTAACGGAAACGTGCGGCCGGCGGGCTTTAAGGCCAACATGAAAGCCGGTGGAAAGCTGACCGTGCTGCGCTCTCCTGCGGTAGATTCCCCCCTGACCGTGGGGCTGCTGGAAAAAAAGCGCTGTCTGATCCTGCCCCAGCGGGATTACAGCGAGGGCGAGCTGTGGCTGATCTTCCGCCACGAAGGGATCCACCTGCTGCATCAGGACAACTGGCTGAAACTCACGCTGGCCTTTCTCTGCGCGGCGGGTTGGTTTATTCCCACGCTCTGGTCTGGTATGCGGAAGGCATCGGAGGATCTGGAGCTCTGCTGCGACGAGCTGGTCACCGAGGGGATCGCAGAGGATCGGCGCAGGGATTATTCCGATCTGCTGCTCACCAACGCAGGAACGACCCGGGGCTTCACCACCTGTCTCTCCGCCTCGGCCTCGGGCCTGCGGTATCGGATGGCCCGGATCCTGCACCCGCAAAAGCGCCGGGCCGGGTTCCTGGCAGTCCTTCTGCTCTCCGTTTTCTTCTACTTCCTCTATGGCATGGTGGGGGTAACGGCTGTCGGCGGGACCGTCCAGACGAAGTTTCTGGATCGGGACGGGGGCTGGGAAGTGATGGAAGTCCGTCCAAATTATAAGGAACATAAATTTCAAGAAGAATACTGCGACGACCCTGCAGTCTGTGCCAGGGTGGAAGTAGCCATCGCCAACCTGGAGCTGGCAGCTCCCGCAGACCGACTCAACTATGGAATTTATCCGTATCTGTGGGTAAAGCTGCGCCATGGAGACGACGTCATCATCGTGAGCCTGGGCAATTGGGCCTTATCCGCCCACAACTGCACCACCGATCAAGTGCAGTTCTATGAATATTGCGAGCTGCACACAGAAGAGATCCGGCAGATCCGGGATCTGATCCCATACATTCCGGAAGATTAAAAATCACTCCCGGCGGGCCGAGGCCTGCCGGGAGCGTGCTGTGGGCGTGGAGAAAAACAATATGAAATCACGCGTACATGCGTAACAGGCGTAGCGGAGTTTGCGGCCCGGGCGGGAGGCACACTGTGCGCCCCTGCGCGTTCCTATTGCCGATTGCCTGCTTGCCTATTGCCTGGCGCACTGGTGTGCGCCGCTACCGGGGCTGGACGCGTCTCCTATTGCCGATTGTCCCTGCGTGCTCCGCTTACTTCCCGAACAGGGAGAATCCCTTCTTTTCAAAGGGCTCCGTGCTGATGCCCTTCAGGGTATAGCCCGCCGCGGCCACGGTGGTTTGAATCAGGTCTTCGTCCAAGGGAGCCTGGGAAATAATCTCCGTCTGGTTTTTGCTGTGGGAGGAGCTCACCTTCTCCACCTGGAAGGCCTTTTGAATCGCCTCGTTCATGTGCTTCTCGCACATACCGCACATCATGCCCTCAATGTTCAGAATGGTCTTTGTCATGATTTTTCTCCTTTCGGTTTTGTTTGGGTGTCCTTTCTTTCGTAGGGCGGCCAGACCTCCGGCCGCCGGAAACACGGAAAAGATTGGGGGGACGGCGGCCTGGGGTCAGGCCGCCCTACGTCCCTGCTGCGCTGATACGGATATAGTATATCCTGCTATTTGTGTTCTGTCTATCAAAAAATTCATTTTTTGATAGACAGAACATGATTTTTTGTGTATGATAGAGGGAGGAGAGCGGCGGCACTGATGCCGCCGTGGGGAGCGAGGAATGATCCATGGAACAGGAACTGGTCCGCATTGAGGGCAGCGTTTCCGCGGTGGTCTTTCAAAACGCGGAGAACGGCTACACCGTCCTGCGGCTGAAGGACGCCCGGGGGGAAACAACCACGGTGGTGGGCACCGTACCCGACACCAACGTGGGCGAACGCCTGCGGGTGGAGGGCCGCTGGGCCAGTCACAGCACCTACGGCAAGCAGTTGGAAGTCGTCAGCCTGGAACGGCTGATGCCGGAGTCCCGGATCGAGATTCTCGCCTACCTCTCCTCCCACGCCATTCGGGGCGTGGGGCCCAAAATCGCCGCCCGGATCGTGGAACGCTTCGGGGCGGAAAGCCTGAAAATCATCGAAAACGAGCCGGACAAGCTGGCAGAAATCCCCGGTATCTCCCAGGCCAAGGCCAGGGAAATCCAGGAGAGCTTCCAGTCCCAGCAGGGACTGCGGCATCTGGCGGAGTTTCTCAGCGGCTACCGCCTTCCCGCGGAGCTGGCGGTGAAGATCTACAAGGCCTACGGGGAGCTGTCCATGATGGCCATTCAGGACAATCCCTACTTCCTCACTGAAGAGGGCTTCAACGCCAATTTCTCCCAGGTGGACGCCTTTGCCCTGGAAATGGGCTTCGACGGCGACGACGAGCGCCGGGTGGACGCCGGGATCCTCTATGAATTAAGCTACAATTCCACCGGGGGCCACGTCTTCGTGCCGGAGCCCCAGCTCACCGAGGCTGCCGCCGCCTTTCTGCGGCTGCCCCAGGAGCTCATCCGGGCGGGGCTGGAACGGCTGGCCGCCCAGGAACGGATCGTCCTGGACCCCATCGCCTCCCTGCGGGCGGTGTATCTGCCCGCCTACGGCCGGGCGGAGCGCTATCTGGCCCGCCGCTTCACGGACATGGCCCGGAGCAAAGTGAGTCTGCCTGCCAATCTGGCGAAAACCCTTGCCAACATCGAGGCCGCCCAGGCCATTACCTACGCCGAACAGCAGAAGGACGCCATCCGCTCCGCCGCGGGAGAAAAGCTGCTGATCGTCACCGGCGGCCCCGGCACCGGCAAGACCACCACCCTGCGGGGCATCCTGGACCTGTTTGAGCAGATGCGGCTGAAGACCTTTCTGGCCGCCCCCACCGGCCGGGCCGCCAAGCGGCTGACGGAGCTGACGGGCCGGGACGCCTCCACCATCCACCGGCTGTTGGAGGTGGACGTCTCCCCGGAGACGGGGGACATGATCTTCGTCCACAACGAGCACAATCCCCTGGTCTGCGACGCGGTGATTGTGGACGAGAGCTCCATGGTGGACCTGCTTCTGATGTACGATCTGGTCCAGGCCCTGCCGGAGCGCTGCCGCCTGATTCTGGTGGGAGACCCGGATCAGCTTCCCTCCGTGGGGGCGGGCAACGTCTTCTCGGACCTGATCCGCAGCGAAATCATCCCCACCGTCCGGCTGACGGAAATCTTCCGGCAGGCCCGGGAGAGTCTCATTGTGATGAACGCCCACCGGGTCAACCGGGGCGAGCTCCCGGAGCTCCACGAGAAAAAGCGGGATTTCTTCTTCCTGCAGCGGGCCAGCGACGAGGCGGTGTGTCAGACGGTGACGGAGCTCTGCGCCCGGCGTCTGCCCCAGAACATGGGCATCCGGAGCGAAGACATTCAGGTCCTCTCCCCCACTCGGAAGGGAGAGACCGGCACCGGGGCCCTGAACCGGCTCCTGCAGCAGGCTCTGAATCCCCCCGCCCCGGACAAGCACGAAAAACGCCACGGGGAGATCGTCTTCCGGGAGGGAGACCGGGTCATGCAGATCCGCAATAACTACGACATCATCTGGAACAAGGTGGGAGAGCCCGGCATGGGCTCCGGCATCTTCAACGGCGACGTGGGGACGGTCCGGGCCATCGACGCCCAGGCCCAGAACATGACCGTCCGCTTCGACGACCGGGAAGCCGTCTACACCTACGATATGCTCTCCCAATTGGAGCCCGCCTACGCCATGACCGTTCACAAGAGCCAGGGCAGCGAATACCGGGCCGTGGTGCTCTGCGCCTGGCGGGGGACGCCCCTGCTGCTGAGCCGGAGCATCCTCTACACCGCCATTACCCGGGCCCGGGAGCTGCTGATCGTTGTAGGCGACGAGGGCGTGGTGGAATATATGGTGAACAACGACAAAAAACAAAAACGCTTTAGCGGCCTCAAGTGGCGGCTGTGCCACATGGAGTAAATGCAGAATGCAAAATGCAGAATGCAGAATTGAGGCAACAGGCAATAGGCAATAGGCAATAGGCAATAGGCAATAGGGGACGCGATTGTAGGGGGCGGCGCCCTCCGAAGCGAAGCAAGTCCTTTAGGGGACGCCCCGAACGTCGTTGCCGGAACGCAAAACGAAAAAAGAAAAATGAAAAATTGAGGTGTTCTCAAATTGCCATTTGAGAATGAATTTGAAATAAAATGGGAGACGCTGTCTGCCAATTTTCAATTCTCAACTCTCAATTCTCAATTCAACTGCCGGGGCGGGAATGCAGAATGCAGGATGCAGCATTAAAAATCGGAAACGCGCTGAAGGACCTGATCTGGCCCCGGCGCTGCGTGATCTGTCACAAGCTGGTGGGCCCATCCGCCGATCGGCTGTGCCCGGCCTGCGCCGCCGCCGTTCCGGAGCCCATCTCCGGCGCCCGGCGGGGCGCCCATTACCGCCGCTGGGTCAGCGCCTTCTGGTATGAAGACAAGTTCCGGGCCTCCATGCTCCGCTTTAAGTTCGGCGGCTGCCGGTTCTACGCCCAGTACTACGGGCCCTGGCTGGCCCGGGCCGTGGAAGAGCGGCTGGGCAGCGACTTCGATCTTCTGACCTTCGTGGCCGTGAGCCCCCTTCGCCGTCGGCGTCGGGGCTATGACCAGGCAGAGTTGCTGGCGAAGGCCGCCGGAACGCTTCTGGGCATGGAGCCCGTCTCCACCCTGAGAAAATCCAACCGAACCAAGCCCCAATCCAGAACCCTAAGCCGGGAGGCGAGGCAGCGCAACATCCGCGGAGCCTTCCGCGTTCTCTGCCCGGAAGCAGTCCGGGGCAGGCGGGTCCTGCTGATCGACGACGTGCTGACCACCGGCGCCACCGTCTCCGAGGCCAGCCGGGTTTTGCTGGAGGCAGGGGCCAAGTCGGTAGACGTGGCAACGCTTGCCGCAACGGAAAAATGAAGTATGCTTCGCATATGAAGTACGGCTTCGCCTTATGAAGACGCTTCGCTTATGAAGTATGGCTGCGCCATATTTGACACAGCGGGAAAGGATTCCCGAATATCTCAATGTGAGTGAAACTCATACTTCATATCTCCAAAGGAGATACTTCATATTCCAACGGAATACTTCATATCGCCGCAAGGCGATACTTTATCCCCGCAGCGACGGAAAAATGATTATTTTTTGTAGGTGATTACAACATGTCAATTTTCTCCAAGGACCTGGGCATCGACCTGGGGACCTCCAACGTGGTAGTCTACGCCGAGGGCAAGGGCATCGTGCTGCGGGAGCCCTCCGTGGTGGCCGTGGACAAGAATACCGGCAAAATCCTTAAGGTGGGCGCCGCCGCCAAGAACATGCTGGGCCGGACCCCCGGCAACGTGGTGGCCATGCGGCCCCTGCGGGAGGGCGTGGTCTCCGACTACGAGCTCACCCAGCGTATGCTGGCGGAGTTTTTCCGCCAGATCTTCAAATTCTCCTTCGTGAAGCCCCGGGTGGTCATCGCCGTCCCCAGCGGCATCACCAGCATCGAGGAGCGGGCCGTGGTCCAGATCGCCCAGGAGGCCGGCGCCCGGCGGGTCTACCTGATTGAGGAGCCCCTGGCTGCCGCTCTGGGCACCAGCCTGGGCTTTGACGGTCCCGACGGCCACATGGTGGTGGACATCGGCGGCGGCACCACGGACGTGGGCGTGCTGACCTTGAACGGGCTGGCGAACTCCGCCTCTATCAAGGTAGCCGGAGACAACTTCGACGAGGCCATCATCCGCTACCTCCGGAAGAAATACGGCCTGATCGTGGGCCAGACCATCGCCGAGGAAGCGAAAATCAGCGTGGGCACCGTGTATGAGCGGAAGGAGCCCGTGGAAACCACCGTCAAGGGCAGGGACTTCAAAACCGGTCTGCCCCGGGAGATCAGCCTCAGCTCCACCGATATGCTGGAGGCCCTCCGCAGACCCGCCCATCAGATCATCGAAAAGATCCTGGCCGTGCTGGAGCAGACCACCCCGGAGCTGGTGGCCGACATCGCCCGCAACGGCATTGTGCTCACCGGCGGCGGCGCCCAGCTCTGGGGCATGGACAAGCTGATTACCGAACGCACCGGCATGCGCTGCACCGTGGCCGACGACGCGGACTCCTGCGTGGCCTACGGCTGCGGCAAGAGCCTAAGCTGGATCAACCGGATGCAGGAGGGTCCCATCAACTTCGCGCGGCGCAAGCTGCTGAAGGAATAGGCATTAGGCAATAGGCATCAGGCAATAGGCAATAGGAGACGGGCACTGAACTCTGAACCCACCTTGATCCCTGATCCCTGATCCCTAAAACAATGTTTTCCCCGCGGAAGCGTACGATATACACAACTACCGTCTATGAAAGGAGCTCTTCTATGAATTACCAAATTTACGGCGAGCCTATGCCCGTTGTGGTGTGCAACGTGGAACCCGGCGAAACCCTGGTCTGTGAATCCGGCGCCATGAGCTGGATGAGTCCCAACATGCAGATGAAGACCGTCGGCGGCGGCGCGGGCAAGGTCCTGGGCCGGATGTTCTCCGGGGAGAACGCCTTCCAAAACCATTACACCGCCGAGGGCGGCCCCGGCATGATTGCCTTCGCCTCCAGCTTCCCCGGCTCCATCCGGGCCGTGCAGATCACCCCGGATCACCCCGTCATCTGCCAGAAAAAGGCCTATCTGGCCTCCACCGCCGGGGTGGAGCTCAGCGTCCACTTCCAGAAAAAGCTGGGCACAGGCTTCTTCGGCGGCGAGGGCTTTGTGATGCAGAAGCTCTCCGGCAACGGCCTGGCCTTCCTGGAAATCGACGGCTCCGTCATGGAGTACAACCTGGCCCCCGGCCAGCAGTTGGTGCTGGACACCGGTTATCTTGCCATGATGGACGGGACTGTCCAGGTGGACATTCAAAGCGTTAAGGGCGTGAAAAACGCCCTCCTGGGCGGAGAAGGCTTCTTCAACACCGTGGTCACCGGCCCGGGCAAAGTCGTCCTGCAGACCATGCCCATCTCCGGCTTTGTGGGTCTGATCTCCGGCCTGCTGCCGAAAAAGTAAGCAGTATGAGAAGCGCCGCCCCGTGGGATTGACTCCCACGGGGCGGCGACTTTTACTAAATTGCACAGAGTTGGCGGTTCAGGCGGCGATCCTTCAGCAGCCAGATCAGCAGAGGCACCCCCAGCACGTACAGGACGGCGGCCTCTCCGGCGCCAACGGACAGGCCGTTCATGCACCAGGCAGTCAGGAACGCCCTGTCGTCAAAGAACCAGGCAATCTCCGCGCCGACGATGACGGCGTTGAACAGGATTGTGGGCAGCGGGACCAGAAATACCAGCAGAAGTCTGCGGCCGGCAAGTCTTCTCCGCCGGGTTCCTTCCGCGGCGGTCTGCCCCCCAAGGGGCTCCTCCGACCGCAGAGCTTTGGACATAAACCAGGTGACCAGGCAGGCCAGCAAAGTGGCGGTTGAGCCGATGGCAAAGTCCCAGGCAGAGACAAAGGAAGCCAGATTCGCGGCCATGCAGCCAACCACCATGCCGGGAATGGCAGCAGGCGTAAAGCAGCAGAACACGGCAAGTGCTTCGGCTATCCGGAACTGGACCGGGCCGTAGGCAAAGCTGGACGTGGCGACAGTGAGCGCCGCGTAAACCGCGGCAAGGATGCCCGCAAAGGCAATCCGGCGGGTAGTAAGCTTCATATTTTTTCCTCCAAAAGAAAAATCGGGCGCAGCGCGCCCATCATTCGGGCGCAAAAGGCCCTTTGGCCCCCCGAGGGGAGCGGTCCAATAGTTTTGTTTAACGACAGGATGGTCACGAACTGTCGTATTCAATTGGAGCAGGGCTATTGTACCAGAAAAAAATTATTTGTCAAGGAAAAAATCCCCAAGATTTATGCTTGCAATTTTGATCGTTTCGCAGTATTCTATATAATAGAAAATTGTACGGTTTGCTCCAGATTTCCGTTCCGGAGCCCCTGCGCAAAAGGAGGAAGCGCAAATGCGCAACAGTCTCAGAATCTTAGTCCTGGTGCTCTGTCTGATCCAGCTTGGATCCGTCGTGGTCTACGCGGCGGAGCCCGGCTCCCATGCGGCAGCCCCGGTTTCCGTGGGAGACCAAACACTCCCGGACTCCGACCCCGCTGAGCCCGCTCCGGAGGAGACGGAGACCGTTCCGGAAGAAACCATCCCTGTGGACACAGAGCCCGCCCCGGAAGAGACCACGCCTGCGGACACGGAGCCGGAGCCCGATCCCGAGCCGGAACCGGAGCCTGAGCCGGAAATTCCCGTCTCGGAGATGACCGACGAGGAAATCATTGAAAAGTATTCCATCAAGGACAATTGGGCCCGGAGTGGCCTGATCTTCGCCGTTCGGAACGGCGTTCTGGCCGGAAAAGGCAACAACAGTCTCTGTCCCAAGGACAACACCACCCATGCAGAGCTGGCCACCATGCTGATGAGCATTCTGAAAACGGAGAAGCGCGCCTCCCTGGACCGCTTCACCGACGTGAAGCCGAAGGAATGGTACGCGGAACCCATGAGCAAGGCCGTCAGCCTGGGGCTCTTCCCCATTGCGAATCAAAACGCCACCACCCTGACGCCGAAGATCAACATCACCCGGGAAGAAGCCTATGTGGCCATCGCCCGGATGTTCGGCGTCCACGGCAACGGGCGGCAGTCCATCTACCGCTTCTCCGACTGGAAGGAGGTCAGCGGCTGGGCAGCCGAGGACCTCTCCGCTATGATTGACGCCGGCTGTCTGGGCGGCAGCGACGGCAAGATCATGCCCAAAAACCAGATCACCCGGCAGGAGCTGGCCGTTATTCTCTACAGTCTCCTGACCAAGATTGGCCGCTCCCTGGACGAAGATCCCTTTACCGGCCGCATGGCCATGGCCGCCGACTCCATTCCCGACGGCGCCACCGTCAACGGCGATCTCCTGCTCTCCACCGACGCCACCTCCATGACCCTGAAAAATGTGACCGTCACCGGCCGTCTGATTATGCAGGGCAACGACAGCCTGAACCTGCGGCTTTCCAACTGCGCCATCGGGGAGCTGGTCCTCTGTCGGTCCACGGTCCTCAACTCCAACCAGGTCATTGCCAACGTCACTGGCCACAGCGAGCTCACCCTCAACTGCCATGTAAGCTCCGTTCAGGTCTATGACCGCTGCACCGTCCGCGCCGGCTATTCCGCCGAGACCGTGAACGCCATGGATCACGCTGTCATTTCGGTGGGCGGCACGGTGAAGCACATGATGGCAGTGGGCGATCACGTTACCATCAACGGAAGCGGAACCATCAAGCAGCTCCACCGTCACGGCGCCTGGCTCACCAATAACTGCCAGACTGACGCTGTTACCGGCACCGTCCGCAGGACCGTTCTGGACGCCGCCGCCGCCCGGACGGACAAAAGCATGCCCAGCCCCGGCACACCCAAGGGAAGCATTTCCCTGAAGCTTTCCAATATGCCCGAGGGCTGGTCTGAATGCGACGTAATTTGGGTTCTGGGGGGAAAAGAAGCTGCCCGAACCAACCGAAACCTCTGCAAGGAGGGCACCGTGCTCTCCCAGTCTCTGGACTTCAGCAAGTTCATGGACGGCAACTACCAGAAGGCCCCCCTCAAGGTCTATCTGCTCAGCGAAGGTCTCAAGAAGGAAATTTTCTCCGGTGATATTGCGCTGGATGTGTCTCTGGTGGCGCTGGCCAAGCAGATTCGCACCCAGAACGTCCAGGGCACTCTGAATCAAAACACCATGGTCTATTCCAACATGAGCCTGACCGGACCAATTCGGAGCTACAACGCAGGCACGCAGGTCACCATACTCCAGTCCCGGGAGAGCCGGTACACCAAGGTCAAGATGCCCGACGGCACTGTCGGCTGGGTCAGCTACTACGCGGTACGGGTCGACAGCGCCAACTACTACACCACGACCGATTATTCAACCCCGGTAAAGGAGTGTTATGTCAACTGCATCCGCAACTGCTCCAGCTCCAGCAATTATCTGATCTGGGTCAGCCTCTACACCCAGCGGGTCAACATTTTCAAGGGCTCTCAGGGCAATTGGCAGCTCATCCAGAGCGGTCCCATTTCCAGCGGCCGCAACACCTGTCCGACTCCCGTGCAGGTGACCACCATCCGCTACAAGCGGACCCAGTGGACCTACTCCGCCTACTACTGCCACCACGTCTCCGTCTTTGACGAGGCCCGGGGCTTCCACTCCCGGCCCACCGCCTACAGCGGCGGCGTCTACTCCTACGCCATGGGTTATCCCGCCTCCAATGGCTGTGTCCGTCTGATGGACTCCGAGTGCGTCTTCATTTACGACAACTGCCCGGTTGGCACCACGGTGATCATCTACTGAGCAAAACGCCCCCGCCGAACGGCGGGGGCGCAGAGAAATGTCCGGACTCTCACGAGTCCGGACATTTTTCATATCAGATCCGAAGAATCAATACTTGGCGGTGTTGACCTTGACGCCGGGGCCCATGGTGGAGGCGATGACGCAGGACTTGATATACTGGCCCTTGGCAGCGGCGGGCTTGGCCTTGATGACCGCGCCGATCAGGGTCGCCATGTTCTCTTCCAGCTTCTCGGGGCCGAAAGAAACCTTGCCGATGGGGCAGTGAATGATGTTGGTCTTGTCGAGACGGTACTCGATCTTACCGGCTTTGATTTCCTTGACGGCAGCGGCCACGTTGGGGGTCACGGTGCCGGCCTTGGGGGAGGGCATCAAGCCCTTGGGGCCCAGGACCTTACCGAGACGGCCGACGATGCCCATCATATCGGGGGAAGCGACGACCACGTCGAACTCGAACCAGTTTTCCTTCTGGATCTTCTCCACCAGCTCCATGCCGCCGACATAGTCAGCGCCGGCCTCTTTTGCCTCGTCAGCCTTGGCATCCTTGGCAAACACCAGCACCCGGCGGGTCTTGCCGGTGCCGTTGGGCAGAACGATGGCGCCGCGGACCTGCTGGTCAGCGTGACGGGAGTCAACGCCCAGACGGATGTGGATCTCAACGGTCTCGTCGAACTTGGCGGAAGCGGTCTTGCAAACCAGACCCAGAGCGTCCGCGGGATCATACTGCACGGAGCGGTCGATCTGCTTCGCGCTGTCCTTATATTTTTTACCTCTAAACAATGTT
>JAEEKA010000044.1 GCA_016282135.1 Oscillospiraceae bacterium | reverse complement strand
GCTACCGGGTACTCCGGGCCTATTCCGGCACGGAGGCCCTGTATCTCCTGGACCGGGAGACCCCGGACCTGATTCTGCTGGATCTGATGCTGCCGGGCCTGTCCGGCGAGGAGCTGCTGCCCCGGATCCAGGGGGCCCCGGTGATGGTCCTCAGCGCCAAGCTGGACGTGGAGGACAAGGTGAGGGCCCTGCTCTCCGGGGCTGTGGACTACATGACCAAGCCCTTCGATCCCCAGGAGCTGCTGGCCCGGATCACCGTCCATCTGCGGAACACGGACCGGAGCGGGGCTGTCGCTCTGCTGCGGGCGGGGGCGCTGTCCCTGGACCTGAACGCCCAGAGCGCCGCCTGGGCAGGGCAGAGCGTGAAGCTGACCCCCACGGAGTTCGCCATTTTGAAGCTGCTGATGCAGAATCCCAGGCAGGTCTTCTCCAAGGGAGCCCTGCTGGACCGGATCAGCCTGGACACCCCGGACTGCACCGAGCGCTCCCTGAAGCAGCACATCAGCAACCTGCGGAAAAAGCTCCAGGAGGCGGGAGGCCCGGACCCCATCGAAACCGTCTGGGGCATCGGCTTCCGCCTGGCGGCGCTGGAATCTTGACGAAATCTTGACCTTTTTCTTGACCGCCTTCTTGACCCTTTTCCGGTAGAATGGGGCCATCAAAGGAGGTAATACCATGGACTATGTATTGCAAACCCAGGGCCTGACCAAGCGTTACCGGCGCAGCAAGGCTCTGGACGGCCTCACCATGGGGGTCCCCAAGGGGGCCATCTACGGCCTGGTGGGGAAGAACGGCGCCGGCAAAACCACCCTGATCCGGCTGATCTGCGGCCTGCAGGAGCCCACGTCCGGCAGCTACAGCCTCTACGGGGTTTCCAATGACCGGAAGGAGCTTTTGCAGACCCGCCGCCGGATGGGGGCCGTGGTGGAGACCCCCTCCATCTATCTGAACATGAGCGCCCGGGAGAACCTGGAGCAGCAGGCCCTGATTTTGGGGCTGCCCTCCCTCCGGGGCCTGGAGGAGCTGCTGGAGCTGGTGGGCCTGGAAAACGCGGGACCCAAGAAGGCCGGGCATTTCTCTCTGGGCATGCGGCAGCGCTTGGGTCTGGCGGTGGCCCTGGTGGGGGACCCGGATTTCCTGGTGCTGGACGAGCCCACCAACGGCCTGGACCCCCAGGGCATCGTGGACATGCGGGAGCTGATTTTGAAGCTGAACCGGGAACGCCAGGTGAGCTTCCTGGTGTCCAGCCACATTTTGGGGGAGCTGTCCCGGACCGCCACCCACTACGGCATCATCGACCAGGGCCGCATGGTGAAGGAGCTCAGCGCCGAGGAATTGGAGCAGAGCTGCCGCAAGCGCCTGGTGCTGCAGGTGACCGATACGGCGGCCCTGGCCCGGACCCTGGACGGCCTGCACTTGGAGTACAAGATCCTCTCGGAAAGCGAGGCGGAGCTCTTTGACAAGCCCAACGTCACCCGGCTGGCCGCCGCCCTGGCGGAGGCGGGCTGCGAGATCCTGGACCTGCGGGAAAAGGATGAAAATCTGGAGAGCTATTTCCTCTCCCTGGTGGGAGGTGCGCAGCATGGCTAATCTTCTGGCTGCGGAGTTCCACCGAATCCGGCGGGACCCGGTATCCTGGCTGCTGGCGGCTGCCGCTCTGATTTCCGGCCTGGTGTTCGGCTTCAGCGGGCGATATGATGACGTGTTTGTGTTTCCCCTCTTCATCGTTCAGGCGGTGTTCATCTCCCTGAGTCTGGGCCGGGAGTACAACGACGGCACCCTCCGCAATAAAATCATCGCGGGAAAGACCAAAACGGCGATTTTCCTCTCCAAGCTCCTGGTGAGCCTGGCGGCCAGCCTGGTTCTCACCGTCCTGTTTCTGCTGCCTTTTATCCCACTGTCCAGGAGGGCTCTGTCCGGGATCCCCGGGGAGGCCCTGTTCTGGATGACCCTGGAATTTTTCCTGCTGAACCTGGCCTGGGCTGCCCTCTTTACCCTGATCAGCAGCCTGATTTCCGCCAAGGGCGTGGCGGGCATTCTCAATCTGATTCTGATCTTCGCCCTGATCGCGTCTTCCTATGAGCTGGCCCGCATGCTCCGGCAGCCCGCCGAGCTCGATTGGGAAAACTCCGCATCGGTTCCGCTGAGTCAGGAGGAGCTGGATCAGGTGAAAGCGGGCACTTTCCAGAAGCCCTTTTTTCAGGAATTCGATGAGAACGGCGAGGTAAGCTATTATACCTATTCCGTGACAGAGGGGACCATCCCCAATCCCAACTACATTCAACAGCCCTGGAACGGGCTGCTGCGGGGGCTGCATGCCGCCCTTCCCTCCGGCCCGGTCAATGATTTGCTGGGCTGCCTGGGCAGGGGCTACCATAACACCTGGGAGGAGGCGGACGCGCCGCCAGTGGAGAGCTACCCGCCGTATTCCCTGGCCGGGCTTCTGCTGCTGTCAGTCCTGGGCCTGGTGACATTCCGCAAGAAAGAGATTCGGTAAACGCCTATGAGTGAGCTTCTGACGCCTGTGGCCCTGGGACTTCTGCTGCTGGGGCTTCTGATTTTGGGAGTCCGGCTGGTTCTGCTCCGCAGGGCCGCCCGGCGGCTGGGAGAGGGCTTCCGGCAAAAGCTGGGGGAGGACAGCAATACCCTCCTGGATTGCCAGCTTCGGGACCCGGCCCTGCGGGCCCTGGCGTCGGAGCTCAACGAGCCCCTACGGCAGCTCCGGGCGGAGCGTCGCCGTTACCAGCAGGGAGACCGGGAGCTGAAGGAAGCTGTCACCAACATCTCCCATGACCTGCGCACCCCACTCACAGCCATACGGGGCTATCTGGAGCTGCTGAGGCGGGAAGAGAAAAGCGAGGCTGCGGAGCGTTACCTGGCCCAGATTGAAAACCGGGTGGAGGCCTTGGGCGGTCTGACGGAAGAGCTCTTCCGCTACAGTGTCATCAGCTCCACCCGGGATCTTCAACTGGAACGACTGGATTTGGCCCGAGCACTGGAGGAGAGCTTGCTCTCCTTTTACGGAGCTCTGGAGGAGAAGGGCATCCGGCCGGAGATCCAGATCACGGATGAGCCGGTCTGGCGGGAGCTTGACCCAGCAGCCCTGAACCGGATCTTTGCCAACATTATCAACAACGCTCTGAAATACAGCGACGGAGACTTTCAGGTTTCCATGGAGCCCAACGGGAAAATTCTCTTTTCCAACCGGGCCAAAGGCCTGGACGCGGTGGCGGTGGGGCGGCTCTTTGATCGTTTCTACACTGTGGAGGCAGGCCGCGGCTCCACCGGCCTGGGCCTGTCCATCGCCCGGCTCTTGACCCAGCGCATGGGCGG
>JAEEKA010000043.1 GCA_016282135.1 Oscillospiraceae bacterium | reverse complement strand
GGGCACCGACATCGGCTCCACCATCTACGCCAACTGCCCCGGCGACGGCTCCGCCCGTGAGCAGGCCGCTTCCTGCCAGCGCGTGATGGGCGCCTCCGCCAACCTGGCCCGCTCCTACGCCACCAAGCGCTATCGCTCCAACTGCATCAACTGGGGCATGGTTCCCTTCCTGGTAGAGGATCCCGAGGCCTTCGAGCTGGGCGACTACGTCTTCATCCCCGGCGTCCGCGAGGCCGTTCTGGAAGCCAAGGACAACTTCTCCGCTTACGTCGTCAAGGCCGACGGCACCGTCAAGGAGATCAAGGTCTCCCTGGGCGGCCTGACCCCCGACGAGCGCCAGATCATTGTGGACGGCTGCCTGATCAACTACTACCGCAACAACTAAAAACAAGCCGCCGCCAAGCGGCAGGCATAGAAAAATCCCCTGGGTTTTGAACCCAGGGGATTTTTATGCGGCAGTGGCCTAAGACAATTCAACCAGCAGTCCGGCCAGGAAAGCCGCCAGGGCGCACAGCAGGCCAAAAACGGCTTGAATTTCGCGCTTTTCCAATTCGTTTTGGCTGGGCTTCACCTGCTCCGGATTTCGGACACGCCAGGACATGATCCATCGGAAGCTTTCATCCGCGTAGAGGATCCCGTGTGCGTCCACGAGGCAGAAAAACAGGCCAAGAAACCAGCAGATCCAGATGCAGTGCTCTGTGAACAGGTAGACGATCAGAAATGCCGGACTCATAAGGGCCAGGGCGATGGCAATGCGGCGATAAAAGCCATCGAGCCTGTTGAAATGATTTTTCATACTTCTCATACTCAACTCACAACATTTTTTGTTCTGCGCGGGTTCGGGAGCCTCGGTGGACGTGGGGTCAAGGGTGTACGATTTCCCGCAGACAATCCAGGAAGGTTTCCTCACCGATGGTGTTGATCTTGTAGAATTTTGCCTGGCTGCCGCCCGAGGTAATGGCGGAGCAGAGCACGACGCCGGGCTCCGTTTGAAAGAGCGTCACGTTCAGGCTGACGCGGTTGCTCCCCGCCCAGCTAAAGCGTTCAAACACTCTGACGCAGCACCGGGTTTGACCGTCCGGGGAGAGGAAATCGCTGCCGTCCTCCAGCGAGGCGGAGACGCTTCCGGAGAGAATTCCTTCCTGGATTCTTTTGGTCCATTCCTCCATGGACCCTTTCAAGGTCACTTCATACTTTGCCATTTTGTATTTCCTCTTTCATGTTTTCGTTATTGTGTTCCGCTGTCATTCGGCTCCGTGGCGGGCAGCTTGCCGTTCCAGCTCTGGGCCAAAGCCTTCCCCTCGAGGGGAAGGTGGACTCCGGCGTCTCACGGAAGCCGGAGGACGGATGAGGTGGACTTTCGATAAGCTGTCGGCTTCATATAGCGGTCTATGCAATCGGTTCCACCTCATCCGCCTCGCTTCGCTCGGCACCTTCCCCTCAAGGGGAAGGCTTACGGGGAAGGCTGCGGGGTTTAGTCCTCGATGGCCTCGGTGGACTCCGCGGCCTCCGTGGGCTCTGTGGCGGGCAGAAGCTGGTTTACGTCCAGCACGGGGATCATGCTGTTGTCGCCGCTGCCGGTCATAACCGTGGGCAGCTTGCCGTTCCAGGACTGCGCGTAGGTGTAGTTGATCAGCTCCTGGGTCAGGGACTCGCTGATCTTGCGGTTGGCCTCGGCCTCGGCCTCCGCCTTGGCCAGCAGCTCGTAGGCGGCGGCGTCCGCGTTGACCTTGCGGACCTCCGCCTGAGCATTGGCCTCGATGACCTTCTGCTCGGCCTCGGTCTCGGCCCGGAGCTTGTTCTGCTGGGCCACCTGCTTGGCCTCCACGGCGTCGGTGAAGGCGTTGGTGAAGTCCATGTTCTCAATGGAGGTGGAGACCAGTTCGATATTGTAGGCCAGCAGCTTATCCGCCAGATCGTCTTCGATGGCGGCGGCCAGCTCGTTGCGTTTGCCCACCAGCTGCTCGGCGGTGTACCGGGCGGTGACCACCTTGACGGACTCAGTGATGCAGGGCTGGATCACGGTGGCATAGTAGTCCACGCCGATGGTGCGGTAGATGGTCTGGGCGTCGGACTTCTTGATCTGGTAGTTAATGGTGTAGGTCAGGTTGACCTCCTGAATATCGGAGGAGAAGCAGGGGAGTTCAACGGTTTCCTTCTGGACCCGGTTGTCCATCTTCACCACCTGCTGCCAGGGCAGGACGAAGTGTACGCCGGAATCCAGGGTGGTGTTTTCCACCTTGCCGAAGGTGGTGACCACGCCGGTGTGGCCGGTGGGAACGGTCTGGAAGCAGGCCAGGGCCAGGGAGCCCGCGCTCACCAGAATGGCTGCCGCCAGAATCAGAGAGGCCAGGGACTTCTTTGCCTTCGCCTTCAGGCTGAGAGAGGCGGTGATGCCGACAAAGAGAATAATAACAGCAAAAATGAGCTTGGTCAATGTAATTCTTCCTTTCTGTGTTAAAAATCCAACAAAGCAGGGAACGGCGGGCAGATTGCCCGTGCCGGGGGCGACATGCGGCCGCCCCGAACGGGGCCGGAGGCGTTAAGCCTCCGGCATGATGATGGCGCAGGCGATGTAGGCGATGACGCCCGCGCCTGCAAAGGCGGAGCCGATGGCCCAGACGACCCGGACCACGGTGGGGTCCACGTCCAGATACTCCGCAACGCCGCCGCAGACGCCGGCGAGCATGCGGTTGGCAGAGGATTTGCGCAGCTTCTTTTCCATGGTGTTACTCCTTTCATTTTGCACGCGTTTTCCGCGTGGGACGTGTGCGGGACGGGGTGTTTGCAGCCCCGCATGATTCCGACAATAAACAAAACGACCCATGCACAGGCAACGGCCTGAACATGAGTCTCGCGTTTCAAAGCAATCCGGCGGGGAACCCCGCGTGTTGACGAACTGCTTCCACGGCACCGCCGCGGTACTACTCCCTCAAGGGCAGTATGAACTTGTAGCAGTATTATATCACGCCCGGGCCGGTTGTCAAGTAGTTTGTGAAAAAATTTATTTAGGCATCAGGGGACGCGGCTTTCCCCACAGCGCGGGCGATTAGCCCGCAGTTTCCCGTAGGGGAGGCTCTTACCCCGGCAAGGGGTGAGCGTCCCGGTGTTTGTACGAACGCAGTTTGCCGCAGTCAAATCCTGCCGGGCCTGCAGTGTCGCCTTCTCTCCGCACAAACGAAGCTCCACACCGGGCTTACACGACGGTGTGGAGCTTTTTTTGTTTTAAAACGAATCAGGTTTCTTTGGTTGCTTTTGTGCGGAAGAAAAACAGCGTCCAGAGGCCCAGCAGCACCAGCGCGCCGAAAATACACCAGGTCAGGGCGGTGAAACAATGGAAACTGGGATAGCCCTCATAGAAGCAAAATCCGGCAGAACCGAGGAGCAGCCCTCCACAGAGCGTTCGGCAGGCGGGGCGTTTTCCGCTGAAGAAGGAGAATACAAAAGCAGCTAATGCCAGAAAAAAGGAGAATGTTGAATAAAGGTTACCAACGGGTGCGCCGAGCGCGTATAGGCCAAATTTGGGATAATAGCACATTGGAGAGTTCGGGCCGTTGGTGTATTCTGCCCACAAATAAGCCCAGGGGAGAAACATGGCAATCAGAGCGAGGCCAATCAACCCTGCCAGAACGAAAGAGCGTTTTTTCATAGGAACCTCCATGTGATGAAATATGGTTTAACACGAGTGTGATTATACAACTTCAGTTGGAAATAGTCAATAAAAGTTGAAAAAAATGCATTTGCAAATGAACTATGCGTTCCTCTGCCGCCATACCATAGCACCGCGGGAGAGCCGCACCCCTTCGACAGCTTTCGCATAGGATGGAACGCACGCAGGCGCGTGCGGAAGGAGGATTTCCAATGGCAAGCTTTACCAACCAGGCCACCCTGAGCTACAACGGCCGGCAGGTCAACTCCAACGTGGTCACGGGTGAAATTTCGTCTTCCCTGACCATGACCAAGACCCCTGTGGGGGCGATTTACAGTCCCGGGGACATCATCACCTACGTGGTTTCTCTGGTGAACAGCGGCAGCTCGGCCGTGACAAGCCAAACCCTGACCGACGATCTGGGCGGCTACGAGATCGGCGGCGGTCAGACCGTCTATCCCCTGGCCTATACGGCGGACTCTATCCAATATTATGTAAACGGAGTGCTGCAGCCCGCTCCCACGGTGACCCCGGGGCCGCCGCTGACGGTGACGGGTATTTCCGTCCCGGCGGGTGGGAACGCCCTGCTGATCTACGAGGCCAGCGTCACCGCCGCCGCACCGCTGACCGTGGGCAGCCAGATCACCAACACCGCAACCCTGGTGGGCGCGGGCCGCGCCGACCCGCTGACGGCCCAAGCAGTGGTAACGGTAAGCGACGGGCCCATGCTGAGCATTGTGAAGAGCCTCTCTCCTGCCGTGGTGGGTGAAAACGGTCAGCTCACCTACACCTTCCTGATCCAGAATACCGGCAACCAGCCCGCCGGGGCCGACGCAATGATTGCAATTTCGGATCTCTTCAACCCAATTTTGTCCAACCTCATCGCCACCCTGAACGGTCAGCCCCTGGCCTTGACCACAGACTACAGCTACAACCAGGCCACCGGCCAATTCAACACCGTGCCCGGCAGGATCACCGTCCCCGCCGCCGTCTACGCCCAGGACACTGCCACCGGCAACTGGACCGTCACCCCGGGAGAAGCGGTGCTGGTGGTGACGGGTACGGTATAACCCACTTCGGCGCGGTGAAAAAAATAAGGTCTGTTCACGCTTTTTCTTCAAAAAAGCGCGAACAGACAAAACCGCCGCCGGCGGGGCCCGCTTCGGCTGAGATTTACTTGTGGTATCTGCTTCCCGCCTGGATACTCTCCGCCCGGTAGATCTGTTCCAGCAGCATCACCCGGGCCAGATGGTGGGGAAAGGTCATGGGGGAGAAAGAGAGCCGGAAATCTGCCAGGGCCTTAATCTCCGGGGCGATGCCGAAGGAGGAGCCCAGCAGAAAGCAGGCGGAGGAGCGCCCGGCGCTCTTGACCTCGGCCAGGGTCCGGGCGAAGTCCTCGGAGGACAGGGATTTCCCCTCGGGGGTCAGGACACAGAACCAGGCCCCCTTGGGGAGCTTTTCCCGGATGAGCTGGCCCTCCCGGGCCAGCCCCTCCGCAATCTGGGCAGGGGAGGGGTCCTCCGGCAGCCGATACTCCGGCAGCTCCAGCAGCTGGAATTTGCAGAAGCCCCCCAGCCGCTTGGCGTATTCCTCCACCGCCTGAATATAGAATTTTTCCTTCAACTTGCCCATGGCAAGCACGGTGACGTTGAACATATTTGATCCCGTCCCTGTTACACATGTAGGGGCCGGCGCCTTCGACGGCCCGTGCCGTGAATCGAAATTTGAACGCGAGGCTAATCCCGATCCGAGAAGAACTTCCGCTGCTTGGCGTAGAAGGCCAGACCGATGACAATCCAGACCGCCAGCATGATATAGCTCTCCGTGCCGAAGTGGACGCCGTTGAGGCCGGGGATGGGGATGAGCTGGAGAATGATAAAGATCACGCTGAAGCCCACGCCCAGGGCGGCCATGATTTTCAGGAAGCGGGAGCCGTCCTTGTCCCGGCGGGCGGTATTCAAAGTGGCGGCGGAGGTGAAGAAATAGCCGATGGAGGCGCCGATGGCGCACATATCCACGAACCAGCCCAGGGCTTCCCGGCCCAGCACCGGGCCGGAAAGGCTGACGATGATGCAGAAGATCATGGCGTTCTTGGGGGTGGCGTATTTCTTGTCCACCTTGCCGAACCACTGGGGCAGATAGCCGTCCCGGGCCATGGAGTACATCAGCCGGGAGGAGGCCAGGTAGAAGCCCATGATGCCGGAGAGCACGGCGCAGGAGACGCCCACGCCCACCAGCACCTTGCCAAAGGTGCCCAGCAGCTCCTCGGCGGCCACCAGGACCACCCATTCGCCGGCCATGACCCGGTCGGGCCAGTTGGCCAGGGCCGCGGCGGCCACGGTGTTGTTGGAGGTGTAGACGAAGCAGCCGAAGACAATGGCGATCATCATAATGAAGCTGACCTTCTTGAAGGAGAAGTTGAACTCCTCCGCCGCCTGGGGAATGGCGTCAAATCCCACGTAGGCCCAGGGGGCGATGGCGAAGGTGGCCAGAACGGCGCTCAGGATGCCGGAGGTGCCCTTGTGGGCAAATTGGCCGATCTCCGAGGTGGTGGCGTTGGCGGCCATGGCGGCCTGCTTGTCGAAGCCCCAGACGGGCGCCATGTTGACGCCCTTGGCCTTGGCGCTGACGAGGGCCGCAATGAAGAGAGTGAGGACGCAGAGCACCAGCAGGGAGGCCAGGATGGTCTGCACGAAGCCGGCCTTCTTGACGCCGATGATGTTCAGCCAGCCAAAGAGAATCAAAATCGCCATAGCCGGCAGCATTTGCCCCAGATAGATGTCCGTTCCGGCCAGCGTATAGTGGAAGCCAAAGTTCAAAATGCCCTTGTGGCCGGTGAGGCCGTCAATAATCAGGGCAATGGCGGTGCTGTTCATGGGAACGTTGGTCAGGTAGGCCGCCACCAGGAACCAGCCGCAGAGGAAGGCCATGCGCTTGCCGAAGCAGTTCTTGGTGAAGGTGAACTCGCCGCCGGCTTTGGGATATTTGGGAACCATGTAGGCGTAGGAGAAGGCGATGATAATCATAACCACCGCGCCAAGGATCATGGCGATGGCGGTGCCGGCCACGCCGGAGTTTGCCAGGAACTTCTTGCCCGGGTTGATGAAGGAGCCCCAGCCGATGACGCAGCCGAAGGCGATGGCCCAGACGTGCATGGGGGAAAGCTGCCGCTGCAGGGAGCCCTCGGGAGCGCTCTGTTTCACAGGCTGCTTTTTCATTTCTTCTGACTTCCTTTCTGATGTTTTTATACGTCGTAGGTTTTATCAATGGCCTTCAATTCCTTGAAGGTATCGATCTCCACGATATCCTCCTCCAGGCAGGGGCGGACCTCCACGGCGTAGTGGTCCTTCCGGTAGACCAGGGGCACCTGCTCCCAGTACCGCTCCTTGCCGCCGGGAGAGGCGTAGACCTCGGCAATGTCCTGGCTCAGCTTGTGGCCGTCCACCTCGTTCCAGTAGGAGATGCCCACCATCTGCCAGATGTCGTCTCCCTCGCCGCCGACCTTCTCTTCCGCAATGACCCCGTCCTTGACCCGGAAGCACCAGTCGTCGGTGCGGTTTTTCTTGATGGCCAGGAAGTCGGAGCAGTAGTGATACTTGCGAATGATTTTGGGGTTGTTAATCAGCAGATCCGCCTCGAAGACGTAGGCGTTGGAGAGCATATACCGGGCCACCAGAGAGGAGCTGATGTTGTTGGCCTCGTTGTAGACCGGGTTTTCCAGGAATTTGATCATGGGATACTTGTACAGCAGCTGGTCGAAGAGCTCCGCCAGATAGCCCCGGACCACGTAGATCTCGTTGATCCCGGCTTCCAGGCAGGCGTCGATCAGCCGGTCGATAATCCGGACTCCGTGGACCCGGACCAGAGGCTTGGGCGTGTTGAAGGTGATGGGGGCCAGCCGGGAGCCGAAGCCCGCGGCAATGAAAATCACCCGCTTGGCCCGATAGGGCTCCAGGGCGGCGATGCCGTTGTTGGTAATGGCGCCTTCGGCGGCGAGACCGGCCTCGCTCAGCTCCCGGACGGTGCGATTGATGGTGCCCAGGGAGTGACCGGTGAGCTTTTCCAGCTCCCGCTGCTTCAAGGGCGTCTTAGCCTCCGCCATAGCGACGAGAATGTCGAATTGTTTTCTGGTCAATTCCATAAGCATTTCCTTTCATTTTGAAATAATCCCTGCTCAAAAACAGAATACCATTATTTGATGAAACGCTTATAAGCCGTTTCATCAACCGCAGCATAACTGCGGCTTGCAAATCCGTCTGGATTTGCAAGCACAGATACCTTACTGCATGTTTCCCTGGGCTTTGCCCGGGGCGGCATCCACAGAAAATGGATGCCGGATAAAAATTTTCAACTTTTTATCAAATACCAGTATAACACAACTGTTCCAAAATGCAACAAAAAATTGCTGTTTGGAACAGAACTCCCCTGCCGCAGTCAGAAAAACGCGGCAGGGGAGAGGAAATCAAAAGGAATGAATATTATTCAGACGCCTGATGTCGCAGCATCCGATTTTCCCGGATTCGCATCAGCGCGAATTTGATCAAAACGATGATTCCGCAGAGGAGAATGCAGATATAGAAGGACAGGCCTCTTGCCAGCAGCTCCAGGTTGGCGGCCTGCTGCTCGGACATGAGAGTGGAGAAGCCGTCCAGCATCAGGAAGTCCGTCACGCCCATGGAGCCGGGAATGGGGATGCAGTAGGCGCCGATGACCACGTTGGACTGCATGGCAAAGAGCTTGGGGGCGCAGCCCAGGGAACCGTGGCCCGCCAGGAAGCAGAAGACGGTCACCAGAATCTGACTGACCCGGTGGGCCAGATTCAGCAGCAGGGTCTTTACCAGCAGCTTTCGTTTGCCCTTCAGCAGCTCCGTGGCCTGGCTGTATTGTACCATCGTCTCCCGGAGCTTGTCCTCCCGGGCCTCCAGATTGTGGATGATGTGGAGCTTGGCCAGCAGCCGAAGTCCGAAATCACAGAGGCGAAGCAGAAGCCGCTTCTTCCAGAGCAGCAGGGCGTAAAACACGGCCAGGCCAAGCTGGATGACCGCGCCCACCGCAATGAAGATCCGGCCCACGGTTCCGAAGGCCATGAAGGAGCTGGGGAACACCAGCAGACACACCAGACCGATGATGACGATGGACAGGGTGTAGAGCAGCAGGTAGGTCAGCATAACCACCGTGGAGATCACGCCGGGCACGCCGTCCTTCGTCATGAAGTAGGCCTCCATGGGCTGCCCGCCGGTGGCAGAGGGGGTGATAGCGGAGAAATAGAGGTCTGCCGCCGCATAGGAGATGCACTTCGGATGACTCTTCGGGTATCCGAAGCCCCGAAGCAGGGTGCCCACCATGACTGCGTCGAAGCCGATGTAGGCCAGCATAGCCAGAACGGCAGCCAACAACCACCAGGGATTATTGTTGTCAATATATTCCAAAAAATGCTTTGGAGAAAAGCCCTTGGATTGGCTTCCCACGGCATAGACGGAGAGCGCCGCAATCAGCAGGAACAGCAGCGACCAGAGGAAGCGTTTGCCCCCGCCCTTTGGCTTATCGGTTAATGTTTTCATGCATGACTCCTTGCGGAAGACAGTTTATCCGCCAGCCGTTCAAAATGGAACAGGCGGGCGAGGAGAATACCCAGCTCGGCCACGGCAATCCCGCCGAGAATGTCCGGCCAGACGTGCTGTTTTACCAGCACCACAGAGGCAAAGACCAGCAGGGAGAAGAAGCCCTGAACCCAGGGATACCATTTCGGCATCTTTTTCAGTCCCAGGGAGCCCCGGAAGCAGAACCAGCTTGCCACACAGTGCATGGATGGGAAGAGATTCGTGGGGGTATCGGACTGATAGATCAGGGACATGACCCAGGTGGGAAAATCGGTAACGGTCAAAGCGGGACGGGCAAAGGTGGTGGGATAGATCAACAGAATCGCCATGGCGATGACCTTGGAGGTCAGCTCGCCGGATACAAAGCGGCAGCAGTGCTCCCGGCTGTCCCGGGCGATGATGATATAGGCGACGACCCACTGCACGTAGGCCAGCACATAGAAAAAGATAAAGGCCGGGATTCGGGGCAGGGCGTCGTCCAGGGAGGTGGAGATCATGTGCAGGTCGGTCCGGTGGCTCTCAAAGGCCTTGGGAACGTAGTAGCACACAAAGTTCATAAGGACCACAGCCAGCAAGGGCCGCCGGGCGTAGCGAGGGATCAGCCAATCATAAAATGCAAGAATTCTTTTCATGAATCATATACCATCCGACGTGAAAAAACAGTCGGGTTTGGGTCAAAGTTCTCGGCTTACAGCGCATGGCGCAGAGTCCGTAGGGGACGGGTTCAAAGTTCGCAGGAGCGGCGCAGGCCGCCCGTTGCGAGCGTTATTCCAGTGCCGATGCTCTGGTAAATTTGCCCAACGGCTCCAATTGCAGAGAAAACCCTTCCGCAAGGGCTTCTGCAAATGCGAGGGCAGCTCCGGGCGCGCCCTCCTTCAGCTCCAGCTCCAGCTCGCACAGGGGAGCGGATTCGGTGGGGCCGAAGAGGGAACCGCAGTCCAAGGCCAGCTCCGCGGCGCTGCCGTCGGCGAAGCGGAGCAGCACGGCCCGGCGGAGAAAGTCCGCCCCGCACAGACGCTGCAGACAGACGGGCTCCAGTATCGCCCCGGGCGCGCCGAGGTTAACCAGCCGGGGCAGGGCGGAGCGCAGATCCTCCGCTTCCAGCTCCCACTCCCCCCGCAGATGGGGATCTGAGCCCTCCGGCAGAGGCGCCTTGACGCAGACGACGGAGCGTTCGTTTTCCATTCTGCGCCGAATCGTGATTTTGTGCCTGGAAAAGCGGCGGTCCGGGGCGTCGTAGTAGTCGGTCCGCATGTGATAGCGCCGGGGCTCCTCCACCATCCGGCTGCGGACTTCCTCCCAGGCCAGAACCCTGTCCAGCAGGGACGGGTCCGGCACGGCGTATTTCCATTCCAGTTCAGTTCCCATAGTTCTGAATCCAACGCGGAGCGGGCAGATCAAACGGGAACGGCTATTTTGCTGACCATGGGCAGCAGGTCCCGGCTCAGCTTTTCGTAGCGGTGCAGCAGCACCAGCCGGATGGGCTCCAGCACCAGCAGGACAAAGCCCAGAGCGCCCAGCTCAAAGTGCAGGAACACGCAAAGCAGCAGCACGGCGGTCCGCAGGTTGAAGGTCAGCAGATTGGTGAGCTTCACCAGCTTCCGGCTTTCGGCGTAGAAGGCGTCGCAGAGGGCTTCGTTTTTGCCGTGGACCTCGATGGCGTCCAGCAGCTTCTGGGTTTTGGGCGCCCGACGTTCCTGGGCGCTGGTGTAGAACCAGTAGCAGAACAGGGAGAAGCGGGCAAAGCCCTTGGCCTGGGCCATCTCCGCCTTGATATGCTTGCCCCGGGAGAGCTCGTTGCCCCGGGAGTTGTCGATCATATACATGTGCAGGTTCTTGAAGTAGTCCGGCAGCTGGCACTGGGCCACATAGAACACGTAGGTCAATACCGCCAGGGCGATCAGAATCCCGTGGCGGGTGGGATTGCCGAGGAACAGCTTTGTGTTCCAAAGCCGGCAGACGCAGGCCGCGTAAAGGGTGAAGTACACCGAAGCGTCGGCCATGCCGTCCAGCATGCGCCCAAGGCGGCTGTAGTGCTTGGTCAGCCGGGCCACCTGGCCGTCGCTGGCGTCAAAGACAGCGGAGAGGAAGACCAGAACAGCGCCGAGAATGTCCATCCCCAAAGAACGGTTCATGGCCAGCAGAATACCGCCCGTCACGCCGGAGAGCCCGGAGAGCAGGGTCACCACGTTGGGGATGATGTGCAGGGCAATAAAGATCCTGGACCAGAACATGCCCACGTAGTCCACAAAATGGGTATCCACGGGGTCGTTGATATTTTCGCACTTTCTTGCCGCGATCACGTTTGCCCGGGTGGCCTGGAGGTTTTCCTTCGCGCTGTGGAGGTTTCCCTTTACGGCCTGGGTGGCGTGATGCAGGTTATCTTTCATTTTGGAAACCATAGAATCGACTCCCAGTGATATTTTCTGTCAAAATCCTACATATTATATCACGCTGGAGAGCGAAATTCAATAGAAAAATTCAGGCAATTCGGGTGATTTCAGGGAGCTAGGCAGTCGGTGGGAGGCTGGTAGACGATTTCTCACTTCTCACCGCCTGCCGCCAGCTTTATCACCTCATAGGCGCCGCTGTAGAGCCCGGCGGTCTTGTTTTTGAGGATGCTGTCGTTCATGCGCAGCAAAATCTCCGGTTCCCGCTGAAGCAGGCGGATCATATCGGCGGTTTCCCGGCCGGGGGCGACCTCGTAGCTGCCGTCGCCAAGCTCGGCGGAGTGGATGGCTCCCCAGATCTCATGGCCGCCTACATGCTGAATGAAGAGCTTCGGAACGGGGTAGAAGGCCAGCTCCGAGGGCTTGGTGACCAGCACGTCGCTGGCCCGCATCAGCAGGTTTGTAATATAGACGGCGGCGAAGATGTCCTCGTGGCAGAAGCCCACGATGCCCTGGGCCTCGCCGGTGCGGGCGGCCTCGGCATAGGCCCGGGCTCTGGGGTAGTCGTTTTGGAAAACCTGGGCGGAGCCCAGGGCGGGCACGGCCTTTTTCAGGTTTTCCCAGACGTTTTTGTGGTCGCCAACGTTGATAAACAGCACAGCCTTCCCGGCCTTGACGTCCGGCAGCAGGGCTTTGATGACGGACGCGAAGAGGGCCTGCTGGGCGCCCGCGCCGCCCACGGTCAGCAGATAGCGTTTGGCCTTGCCGTTCTGCAAACGGTTCGCCCGGCGGCCGGTGTCGTCCTCCAGATTGACTACAAGCTCGTGATCCACGTAGTGACCGGTGTAGACGATGTCTCCCTCCGGCATGGGCTTGAGAGAGCGGGACCTGTCCATCCCCCGCAGGGCCTTGTAGCCCAGCCAGGCGGAGTAGGTCTGGATGGTGTGGACAGCTCCTTCGGCCAGGTGCAGGGCCATGGGCCAGTTGTCGGGAATGGCATTCACCACCCTGGTGAAGCCCGCGTGGATGGCGGCCTGGGCAGGCCAGACGTGGGTGGCCACGTAGGGCAGAGCCTTGGGCAAATTTTTCAGCAGATTCGCCATGAGCTCCGCGCTGGCCTGGTCGGCGCAGTTGTAGCTGAGCTTCCGGAAGCCCTCGGAATTCAGAGGCTCCCAGTAGAGCTTGTTGAAGAGCCTGGACTTCTGGCTCAGCCGGGAGCCCATGGAGTAGAGCTCGTTTTGGCCGGAGATGATCTTGGTGCAGGTGGAGTCCCGGAAGGAATTGAGATCCACCCATACGGGCTCATAGCCCAGCGCCCGGGCGCAGGAGGCCATGGCCATGGAGATCCGGTAGTGGCCGAAGCCCATGCGGATGTTGCCCACGAAAACCGTCTTGTCGGAGAAAGCGGCGCCCTCGCCGGAGACCAGCTCCCGGGTTCCCAGTTCCGAGAGCACCGGGTTGTCCCTCAGCGCGAAGCGGTAGTCCGTCTCGCTGTCGTCGCCGTACTTTTTGAGGAATTTATTCTGGGTTTTTTCGGCTTTTTTCACGTCCTTTTCGGACATGGGATTGCCGAAAATCTCTTTGGATTTCTCTAACATGGTGGAATCCTCCTTCGTGTTGTTTTTGTGTAGTCTCGCGGTTTTCTTGACAATCCAAGCAGATTCCGATATGATAATAATGTTGATTTCAGGCTACCATTCAGGGGGCCTTTTGTCAAGTGCGCATCGCTTCTCTTGACGCAAACTACAAAAAAGTGAAAGGAAGAGAAAGTCAGAACTATGGGTACGCAAAAGCTTTCCGGAAAGTCGAAGCTTTCCTACGCGCTGGGCGCTGTGGGCAAGGACATGGTCTACATGCTCTCCGCCAGCTACGTTCTTTACTACTTCCAGGATCTGCTGGGGGTGGACGCCATTGCCATGGGCGTCATCCTGCTGGCAGCCCGGGTCTTTGACGCCTTCAACGATCCCATCATGGGCACCATCGTGGCCAAGACCCGTACCCGCTGGGGCAAATTCCGTCCCTGGCTTATGATCGGCACCCTCACCAATGCCGTGGTGCTCTATCTGATGTTTGCCGCGCCTCCCACGCTGGACGGCAAGGGTCTGGTGGCCTACGCCGCAGTCTTCTACATTCTCTGGGGCGTCACCTACACCATGATGGACATTCCCTATTGGTCCATGATCCCCGCCTTTACCGAGGGCGGCCGGGAGCGGGAAAACCTTACCACCCTGGCCCGTACCGCCGCCGGCGTAGGCGCGGCGATTATCACCGTTGCCACCATGATGGCGGTGCCCTGGCTGGGCGGCCTCTTTGCCGCGGAGGGCGCCGGAGAAAAGGCAATCGAGGTGGAGGGCTTCAAGTGGTTCTCCCTGGGTGTGGCCGTGCTCTTCGTGGTCTTCATCACCCTGACCTGCATCAATATCAAGGAGAAATCCACCGCGGAGATGAAATCCGCCTCCGTCAAGGAAATGTTCCGGGCCCTGGTGCAGAACGATCAGGCCATGACCGTTACCATTGCCATCGTGCTTATCAACTGCGCGGTCTATATCACCTCCAACCTGGTGATCTACTTCTTCAAGTATGACTTCGGCACCGTGGACTGGAACGGGGCCTACGTGCTGTTCAACACCTTCGGCGGCGCGGTCCAGGTGGTGGCTATGATGGCCTTCTATCCCATGCTGCGGAAGAAATTCTCCAGCCTCCAGATTTTCTATATCTGCCTGGGTATGGCGGCGGTGGGCTACCTGGTGCTGCTGGGCCTGGCCTTCACCAACATGAGCAGCGTCTACCTGCTCTTCATCCCCGGCTTCTGCATCTTTGCCGCCAACGGTATGCTGACGGTCATCACCACCGTCTTCCTGGCCAATACCGTGGACTACGGCGAGCTGAAAAACGGCCGCCGGGACGAGAGCGTCATCTTCTCCATGCAGACCTTCGTGGTGAAGCTGGCCTCCGGCATCGCCATTCTGGCCGCCTCTGTCTGCCTGAAGATCAACAAGCTTTCCGACGAGGCCATTACCGAGGAGGCCAAGAAGATCGACTGGTCCCTGAACGTATCCCAGTCGGCCAAGACCGGTCTGCGCATGACCATGACCGTCATTCCCATTATCGGCCTTATCATCGCCTTCTTCTGGTTCCGCAAGCGCTTCCAGCTCACCGACAGGAAGGTGGAGGAGATTTCTCAGGAAGTGAAGCGGCTTCATGCAGGGGAGAACTGATATGGAATTGCTGCACAACACCGTGAAGGCCTCCGGCTTCGTAGAGGCGGAGGAGCGGCTCGAGAATGACCGTTACACCCTGACGCTCCGGAATCCGGGCCAGGAGGCCGTGGAGCTGGAGGAGGTCAGCGCCATGTTTTCCGTGGACTGCGGCCTGGCGGACGCCTTCTTCCTGAACGGCTTCCAGAGCTGGACCTACAGCCCGGAGCGGACCCGGAAGCAGTACGATGCCGCCATGCGCTACGTGCCCAAGGCCCTGGACAGGCGCTTCGGCCTGTCTCAGTACGGGGACGGCTACTTTGCCGACGCCGTCTACCGGAAGGACCTGCGGCAGGGCTATAAGAAGGGCTATTCCTACGCCTATATCCGCCGCTGCGGCACCTACTCTCTCTTTGCCTCCCTGGCGGAGGATACGGGCTTTACCCGGATCGTCATCAATCCGACGGAAGAAAGCGTCCTGTTCAAGAAGGACTGCCACCACCGTTTCCTTCAGCCCGGCGAGGCGTTCACCGGCCTGGATCTGATCTTCCCCGTGGGCGAGGAAAACGCGGTTTTTGACGCCTGGTTTGAAGCCATGGGCGTCAAGGCCCTGCCCGCGGAGCCAAAGATCGGCTATACCAGCTGGTATAACTGCTATCAGAATATCTCCGAGGCCCAGATTCTCCGGGACCTGGAGGGCATGCGGACCCTTCCGGTGAAGCCCCATATCTTCCAGATTGACGACGGGTACGAGCCCTTCGTGGGAGACTGGTTGACGGTCAATGCCGAGAAATTCCCCAACGGCCTGGAGCCCATCATCCGGAAAATTCTGGACGACGGCTATCAGGCGGGGATCTGGCTGGCGCCCTTCGTGGCGGAGAAGGACTCCGCCCTCTATCTGGATCACCCCGACTGGTTCCAGTATAAGGACGGGGAGCGGATTTATACCGGCGTCAACTGGTCCGGCCACTATGCCTTGGACCCCTACAATCCCCAGGTTCGGGACTATATCCGAAAGAGTATCGAGCACTTCAAGGCTATGGGCGTCACTCTGTTCAAGCTGGATTTCCTCTATGCTGCCTGCATGAGCTCCCGGCCGGACAAGACCCGGGGCGAGATCATGGCCGATTCCATGGACTTCCTACGGGAGCTCTGCGGGGATTGCCAGATCCTGGGCTGCGGCGTGCCTCTGGCCTCCGCCTTCGGCCGGGTGGAATACTGCCGCATCGGGCCGGATATGTCTCTGGACTTTGACGACAAGCTCTTTATGCGCTGGCTCCACAACGAGCGGCCCTCCACCCTCCATACCCAGCGCAATACCGTCTACCGCCGCCAACTGGACGGTAGAGCCTTCCGGAACGACCCGGACGTGTTCCTGCTCCGAGAGGAGAACACGACCCTGTCCGACGAGCAAAAGCACACCCTGGCCGTTGTCAACGCCCTCTTCGGGTCCGTGCTCTTTGCCTCCGACGATTTCGGCCAATACGACGAAAAAAAGCGGCGGCTCTTCGCTGCCCTCTGCGCCCTGCAAGGAGCGAAGGTCCTGGCCGTGGAGAACGGGCCCATCACGAAGAAGCTCCGCACCGTCACGGTTACCTACCAATCGGACGGCGCGGAAAAGCAGATTGTGCTGGAAATTTGAACGAAAAAGACCGCCGAGCTTTCGGCGGTCTTTTCGTTATTCCAGTTCGTCCAGGTTTCGCCCGAAGCTCTCCAGACAGTTGGCCATGAACCAGTCCACCTCCGGCAGAGCCATTTCCTTCAGGGCCCGGCAGGTCTGCTGGGCGGCGGAGACGAATTCCAGGTTTCCGGCCTTCAGCTCCTCGATGCACTTGATGTGGGCCGAGAGCTTGTCGGCGGCCTTGACGATGTCCCGGCTGACCGGGTCCTCCTCAAAGATCAGGGGGGCCATGGAGTCCCGGAGCTGCTCCGGCAGCATGGACAGCAGCTTTTCCCCGCTGACCCGCTCCACCTGCTTGTAGGCGTGCTTGATCTCGGGGTTGTAGTATTTGATGGGGGTGGGCAGGTCTCCGGTGAGGATCTCCGAAGCGTCGTGATAGAGGGCGGCCGTGGCGCAGCGCTCCGGGTCGGCCTCCAGGCCCAGAATGTCCCGGCGGATCAGGGCCAGGCCGTGGGCCAGCACCGCCACCTGGTGGCTGTGCTCCTGGATGTTTTCGGGAAAGGTGTTCCGCATGAGGCCCCAGCGGGTGATGTACCGCATCCGGGAGAGGAAAGCATAGAATTTGTACTGCATTTATATCTCTACTCCATTCATTATGGGTTGTTTTTTGCGTTGCGCGTTATATTTCACCGAGGGCGTACATCACTGCCGTGAGCCCGGCCAGCGGCGCCGTTTCGCAGCGGAGAATCCGGGGACCCAAGGTGCAGATCTTCATCCCGGCGGCCTTGGCCTGGGCAATCTCCTCCTCCGAGAAGCCCCCCTCGGCGCCGGTCATCAGGGTGATCTGAATGTAGGGACAAGCATTGCTTGTCCGCGGACGAGCAACGCTCGCCTCTGCGTTGGTTTCTGAAAGCGCTTCCCGAAGCGTCACCCGCGCCTCATTCTCATAGAACAGCACCGGCACGTCGGCATTTGCCGCTTCTTCGATTGCTGCTGCGTAAGAATCTGCCGCCCGGACAGCGGGAATCACGCCCCGGCGGCTCTGCTCCGCGGCGGAGCGGGCGATTTTCTGCCAGCGGTCCAGCTTTTTTGCCAAACTCTTGTCGTCGGGCCGGGAGACGCAGTACCGGCTGGGAAAGAGAACGATCTCCGTCGCCCCGAGCTCCGTGGCCTTCTGGATCACGTGCTCGGCCTTGTCCGCCTTGGGAAAGGCCAGATACAGCGCCACCCGGGCCGACGGTTCCCCGGGGCAGGGCAGGGAAGCGCCCGCCCGCAGGGTGAGACCGCCTTCTACCGTGCAGGGACAGTCCGTGCCCCTGCCGTCACAGAGGGTGACCGTCTCCCCGGGCTTGAGCCGCAGCACCTTGGCGTGGTCCGCGTTTTCCCCGGTCAAAGTGCAGCTGCCGCCTTCCGCGGGCAGCTGCTCTACAAAAAATCGCGCCATAGCGTGCTTCCTTTCCGGGCAGGACAGGCTGTGCCCGGTCTGCCGCTTTTTATGGGGGAAAGGCGGCGCGGCCGGGGAGCCGGCCGCACCGCGAACCGCAAATCACTGGATTGTGATGTGGACGTGATTCTGAATGTGATCCTCACAGTAGCAGCGATACCCTGCGCACTTGGAGCAGTAGCGGAATTCCAGTTTGGGGTTGGTGAGCTCCGTCCGGCCGCAGACGGTGCAGCGGAAGCGGGCGTTGTCGCCTCTGCCGGGAGCCCGGCTACTGACGGCAGCTTTTTTTTCGCTGTGCCTGATCGAATCGGCGTCATAGACAGTCCCTTGCTTTACGGCCCGTTTCCAGCTCTTCCGCGTGGGACGATAGCGGATGAAATCCGGCAGAATGGCGGCGGCGTCCCTGCCGAAGAACAGCAGGAAGTTGACAATCGCCACCAGGGGAATCAGAAGGACCAGGAACGTGGAGAAATAGAGCATCCGGTACCGGATCAGCCGCAGCGTCCAGTCAATGATGCCGTAGAGGGTCAGGCCAATGTCCAGCCAGGCCAGCCACTTCATTTTCACGGGGATGACGAAGTAGATGCGAACCAGTTGGTCCGGCATAATGGCCGCTATTGCCAGCAACAGACTCATATTGACGTAATCGGCGTTGACGGCGCCGGAAAAAATGCTGCCGAAGAAGCCGAACTCCGCCCGGGCCACTACGCCGATCAGAATGCCGGCCAGGTCGGTCAGCACGATCCCGCAGAGGTAATACAGGTTGAATCGCAGCGCGCCCCAGTATTGGTCCAGGACGCTTCCGCACCAGTAGTAAAAAAAGAGACTGATCAGGCCCAGCAGGGGAGAACTCATCTCTGTCAGATAGCACAGCGGGTAGGTAATCAGCCGCCAAAGCTGAAGGGATGAAAACACCTCATCGAAATCAAATCGAAGCAAATTGTAGAAGAAAGGCGTCTCCGCGTTGAGCAGCGTGAGTACGTAGACGATGACGTTGCCGATGGCAATATAGAGCATCAGGTTTTTGATGCCCTTATCCCGGTGATTGTAAAAGTACCGGTTCATCTTGCTGCGAAGGGTTGTCATAGCATCACTTCCAAACAGAATAGACACAGTATATACCATCTCCAGGCGGTTTTCAAGAAAGAAACTGTAAACAATCAAAAAACAGAAGGGGCATAAGACAATCTTATGCCGCCCGAAAGAAGAATAGAAAGATTTTTTTTGGAAAAGCGGTTGATTATTTCAGGTTTGTCATGTATACTAACAATCGGGACAAGAGGCAGTCTGCCTCTTATGGAAAATCCACAAAATGATAAGTGATTGCAACCAGGAGGTAATACTATGAAATACGGCCGCACCTACAACTTCTCCGCCGGTCCCGCTACCATGCCGGAGCCTGTTCTGGAAGAGATCCGCGACGAGATGATGAACTACCGCGGCAGCGGCATGTGCGTGATGGAGATGTCTCACCGCTCCAAAGTCTTCCAGCAGATCGTTGATGAAGCGGAAGCTGATCTGCGGGAGCTGATGAACATTCCCGATAACTATAAGGTTCTGTTCATTCAGGGCGGCGCCACTCTGCAGTTCGCCATGATCCCCATGAATCTGATGAAGAACGGCAAGGCCGTCTACATCGAGACCGGCGCCTGGTCCAAGAAGGCTATTGCCGAGGCCAAGAAGTACGGCGAGGTCATTGTCGCCGCTTCCTCCAAGGACAAGAATTTCTCCTATATTCCCGACTGTTCCGACCTGGACATTCTCGAAGACACCGACTATGTCTACATCTGCGAGAATGAGACCATCCACGGCGTTACCTGGCCCAAGCTGCCCAACACCAAGGGCCACGTCCTGGTCTCTGACCAGAGCTCCATGTTCCTGTCCAAGCCCTGCAACGTGTCCGACTACGGCATGATCTACGGCGGCGTGCAGAAGAACATCGGGCCTGCGGGCTTGGCTATCGTCATCATCCGCGAGGACCTCATTCGCGAGGACCTGGATCCCAAGACCCCCATCTACATGATGTACAAGACTCACGCCGACAACGGCTCCATGTACAACACCCCCAACTGCTGGGCCATTTACGTCTGCGGCAAGGTCTTCAAGTATCTGAAGTCCATCGGCGGCCTGGAGGCCATGGAGAAGATCAACATCGACAAGGCCAAGGTCTTCTACGACTTCCTGGATCAGTCCAAGATGTTCGTGGGCACCGTCCGCAAGGAGGACCGCTCCCTGATGAACATCCCCTTCGTCACCGGCAACGCCGATCTGGACGCTGAGGTCATTGCCTACACCAAGAAGGCCGGCTTTGAGAACCTGAAGGGCCACAAGTCCGTTGGCGGCCTGCGCGCCTCCATCTACAACGCCATGCCCAAGGAAGGCGTGGAAGCTCTGGTGGATTGCCTGAAGAAGTTCGAGGCCGAGCACAAGTAATCATCTGAATCGCCTGCAGGGGCGCACACTGTGCGCCCGCAATAAGTGATAATTTGGAGGAAAAATCATGCGTATTCTTGTTACCGACGGAATGGATAAGTCCGCAATGGCCGCGCTCCGCGAGAAGGGCCATGAGGTTGTAGAGCAGTACTATGAGCCCGAGGAGCTGGGCAAGGCCCTTCGGGATTTTGACGCCGTTGTGGTCCGTTCCAAGACCAAGGTTCGCGCCAACCACATTGACGAGGCCAAGGGCGGCAAGCTGAAGCTCATCATCCGCGGCGGCGTCGGCGTGGACAACATCGACGTCAAGTACGCCGAGGCCAACGGCATCACCGTGAAGAACACCCCCAGAGCTTCTTCTCAGTCCGTTGCCGAGCTGGCGCTGGGCCACATGTTCGCCTGCGCCCGCTTCATCTCCGTTGCCGGCCACACCATGCGGGAAGGCAAGTGGGAGAAGAAGGCTTACGGCAAGGGCTATGAGCTGCAGGGCAAGACCCTGGGCATCGTGGGCTTCGGCCGCATCGGCCAGCACCTGGGCGTCATGGCCAAGGCCATCGGCATGAAGGTTGTGGCGTTTGATATCTTCCACATCCCCGGCATCGAAGAGCAGCTGGGCATCCCCTATGTGGAAATGGACGAGCTGCTGGCTCAGTCCGACTTCATCTCTGTCCACGCTCCCGCTGTGGACGGCGGTGCGCTGATTAACGCGGAGAACATCGCCAAGATGAAGGACGGCGTGACCATTATCAACACCTCCCGCGGCACCAACGTGGACGAGGCCGCTCTGCTGGCCGCGCTGGAGTCCGGTAAGGTCCGGGCCGCCGGTCTGGATGTCTGGGCGGAGGAGCCCTCTCAGAACAGCGCTCTGTTCAATCACCCCAACGTCTCCTGCACCCCGCACATTGGCGCCGCCACCGGCGAGGCCCAGAAGCGCATCGGCGCGGAGATCGTCTCTATTATTGAGAACTTCTGATCCATATCAAATCCTGTATTCCCATTGCGAAAGCAATCTGCGAATAAAAAACATTGGAGGTCAAAAAAACTATGAACGCTTATGTCCAGAGAGTCATTGAGAACGTCAAGGCCAAGCATGCTTCCGAGCCCGAGTTCGTGCAGACCATCGAGGAAGTCCTTTCCTCCCTGTCTCCCGTGATCGACAAGCATCCCGAGTACGAGAAGGTCGATCTGCTGGGCCGTATCGTGGAGCCCGAGCGTATGTTCACCTTCCGCGTTGTGTGGCAGGACGACAAGGGCGAGTACCACACCAACACCGGCTATCGCTGCCAGTTCAACGGCGCCATCGGCCCCTACAAGGGCGGCCTGCGCTTCCAGAAGAACGTCTACCCCGGCATCATCAAGTTCCTCGGCTTTGAGCAGATCTTCAAGAACGCTCTGACCGGTCTGCCCATCGGCGGCGGCAAGGGCGGCGCTGACTTCGATCCCACCGGCAAGTCCGACGCTGAGATCATGCGCTTCTGCCAGAGCTTCATGACCGAGCTCTATCGCCACATCGGTCCCAACCTGGACGTGCCCGCCGGCGACATCGGCGTAGGCGGCCGGGAGATCGGCTTCCTGTTCGGCCAGTACAAGCGCATCCGCAACGCCTATGAGAACGGCGTGCTCACCGGCAAGGGCCGTTCCTACGGCGGCTCCCTGATCCGTCCCGAGGCCACCGGCTACGGCGCCATCTACTATGCCGAGAACGTCCTCAAGCATGACGGTCTCACCATGGAAGGCAAGACCATCGCGGTCTCCGGCTTCGGCAACGTGGCCTGGGGCGTCTGCAAGAAGGCTGCTCAGCTGGGCGCCAAGGTGGTCACCATCTCCGGCCCCGACGGCTATGTTTACGATCCCGACGGTGTCGTCACCGATGAGAAGATCGAGTACCTGCTCGAGATGCGTTCCTCCAACCGGAACCGGGCTCAGGACTACGCCGACAAGTTTGGCGTTGAGTTCTTCCCCAAAGAGAAGCCCTGGGGCCGCAAGGTCGATATCTGCATGCCCTGCGCCTATCAGAACGAGATCGGCATGAAGGAAGCCCAGCAGATGGTCGACAACGGCATCAAGTACTACATCGAAGTCGCCAACATGCCCACCACCAACGAAGCGCTGTACTTCCTCATGGATCAGGGCCTCACCGTGGCCCCCTCCAAGGCGGTCAACGCGGGCGGCGTGTCCGTCAGCGGCCTCGAGATGAGCCAGAACTCCGAGCGCCTCAGCTGGAAGGCCGAGGAAGTGGATGCTCAGCTCCACAACATCATGGACAACATCTACACCGCTTCCGTGGAAGCGGCCGAGGAGTGCGGCCTTGGCTACAACCTGGTGGCCGGTGCCAACATTGCCGGTTTCCGCAAGGTGGCCGACGCCATGATGGCTCAGGGCATCGTCTGATAGCCTGATCTAACCTCACCTGACCATGAATCCCCCGGTTCTACCGGGGGATTTTTCTTTACTGTTTTCCTCATTTGCGCTATACTATTATATATGGAAACGAACTGGGGCATGGATGAGCTGAGCTTCGCCGCGGCCTGCCGGGCGGTGCAGGAGATGGGCCGGGCGGATCAGGGCGTGGGCACGTTAGGGGAGAAAACCCTCCACGCGGTGCTCAAGCGCATGATCGAGCCGGATTTGAGCCGCCACGAGGTGAAGCTGGGCCGGTACACCGCCGACGTGCTGAACGAGCGGGGCGTATTCGAGGCCCAGACCCGGAGCCTTCACAAGCTGAAGCCCAAGCTCACGGCCCTGCTGCCCTATTATCCCGTGACCGTGGTGGTGCCCGTGATCGAGACAAAGTGGCTGCTCACCATGGACCCGGCGATGGGGGAGCTGACGAACCGCCGCAGGAGCCCCAAGCGGGGGAAGGCCGCCGATCTGCTCCCCGACCTCGTTTACCTGAAGCCCCTGCTGCGGGACCCCAACCTGACCTTTCTGCTGGTCCGGTTGGAGGGGGAGCAGCTCAGAAAGCTGACCGGCCGGAAGCGCCGCCCCGTGACGCCCCTGGAGTTCGCGCCCACCCGGTTCCTGGGCGTAATCCGCCTGAAGACCGCCCGGGACTACGCCGCCTTGCTGCCCGGGGACCTGCCCAAAGAGTTCACCGCCCGGGAGCTGGCCCAAGCCCTGAGCCTGCCTGCGGGGCAGGGCAGCGCCGCCGCCAACGTCCTCAGCCACATGGGAGCCATTGTGCACATCGGCACCCAGGGCAAAGCCTACTTATACACCATCGCCAAGGAGGAAGGATCATGCTGACATTCAACCATTTCAATTTCAACGTGCTGGACATGGAGCGGAGCCTGGCTTTCTATCGGGAAGCCTTGAACCTGACCCCCTGCCGGGAGAAGCGGGCCGCAGACGGCTCCTTCCGCATCGTGTTCCTTCAGGACGAGGCGGGCTCGCCCTTCTCCCTGGAGCTGACGGAGCTGAGGGACAGGACGGAGCCCTACGACCTGGGCGAGGGGGAGTTCCACCTGGCCTTCCGCACCCCGGACTATGACGCCATCCACGCCAAGCACGACCAGATGGGGATCATCTGCTTCGAGAATCCGTCCATGGGCATCTACTTCATCGAGGACCCGGACGGCTACTGGATCGAGATCGTGCCGGCGCGATAGGAAAGGATAGAAAGAGGGCAGCTGTTCCAAATATAAAGCTGTCCGGGGATGTTTTATTCGGGAGGTATGGCGTAGCTGTACCTCCCATTATGTTGGATGAGTTTCTCTTTTTTCGGTCCCTTTTGTCTCTTTATAAAAAGAGAAAAAAGGGACAAAGAAAGGATATGTCAGCTTTCCACGATGTTCCGGACCCACTTGCCCTGTTTGACGAAGTGGTAGCCGAACAGGGCCTTCAGGCCCTCCGTGGCGGTGACGGCGCCGTAGCAGAGCACGAAGGGCAGGCCGGTGAACCGGCAGAGGCCGAAGGCCAGGGGGATACACACGCACCAGACGAAGCAGCAGTCGTAGACCATGGTGAGCCGGGTGAGGCCCCCGGACCGCAGGGTGAAATAGCAGGCGTTGGTGTAGGCGTGGAAGGGCATGACGGCGGACGTGATGAGGATCAGGCTGGAAGCGATG
>JAEEKA010000042.1 GCA_016282135.1 Oscillospiraceae bacterium | reverse complement strand
GCGTCCATCGCCCGCCGGAGCCGCCGCCTGCTGCGGCGGAGCGTGATCGAAAATATCCGGGAGGTGGGATGATGCGCCGTCTGCTTGCTTTGCTTCTGATGCTTTGCTTGTTGCTTTGCGCGGTCCCGGCCTTCGGATCCGCCGCGGCAGAGACGGAGGCCTTCCACCTGGACGAGAACGCGATCCTCTCCGGCATGGGCAATCGCTCCTGGGCGTGGGGCTACGCGCCGGTGGAACAAAACGGAACCTGGATCGGATATTTCCCCGTCGCAAGCGACCGGGCCGTGGGCGAGCTCACGGCCTGGCTGGAGCCGGAGCGGGAGGCGCTTTCCCCCTTCCTCCCCCAGAATCTGCAGGTGAAGCTGCGTCCGAACGCGGAGGGCCTCTGGCCCCTGCGCCTCTGCTATCGGCTCTACGACGACCGGATCAACGGCGACTATCCGGCCAGGCTGCACCTGGAGGGACAGGACGCGGAGGGACAGCCCCTCCAAACGGAACTGTCCGTGGTGGTCCGCATCCGGGGCGGGCTGGACGATCCCGCGCCCGTGACGGCGGAGCTCAGTCTTTTGGACGCCGCGCTGACCCAGGGCGAGCTTGGAAGCTGTACGCTCCGGGTGCGGAATGCGTCTGAAACGGCGGAGCTGACGGATCTGGTTCTGTCTTACGCGGAGACCGCCGGGGAACTGCTTCCGGCCGAGACGGACAGCCTTCGCCTGGAAAAGCTCCTGCCGGGCCGGGAACAGTCCGTCACCCTGCCGATCACCGTCTCAGCGGAGGCCCGGCCGGGAGCGCACCAGCTCCGGGTCTGCCTCTCCTACCGCTCCCTGCGGGGGGAGGGCAGTACCGAGGCCCTGATGACGGTTCCGGTGGTCCAGACGCTCCGGCTGGAGCACGGTCCCGTGACGCTGGCAGATACCGTGATCCAGGGCGAGAGCGCCTTGATCAGCGTGGAGCTGATGAATCTTGGCGCGAACGAGATAAAAAATGTGCGCATGACCCTGGACCTGGGCGATTTCGTCCACGACCAGACTGTGCTGGTGGGCAATCTGCCCGGCGGCGAGAGCGTCACCGGAAAGCTGGCCTTCTCCACAGCCGCAGCGCCGCTTGGCCCGGCGGAGGGCACGCTGACCGTGGTCTATGAAGACGCCTCCCGCAGCGAGGCCTCCTTCTCCGAGCCCCTGCACGTTACAGTGGAAGCGCCTGTTCCGATCCCGGTCCCCACGACTGAGCAGAAGGACGAGGGCAGGACCGTCCCCCTCTGGCTCTTGCTCACCGCCTGCGGCCTCCTCCTCGCCGCCCTTCTCCTCCAGGGCATCCTTCTGCGATCCAAGCTGCACAAGCTGGAGGAGGAACGGCTGTAGCGCTTCCGCGTCAAGCCCCTGCCGGGTGGCGGTCTGACCCGGGCGGAGGTCCATACGCAAACGCCTTACGGTATGGCCCGCGCTCGCTGGGAGATCAAGGACTGATCCTTTGCGCGCACCGGCGAGGTCCCCGAGGGAATGACCTGCGAAGCCGCGCTTCCGGACGGAACGAGGAAAACACAACATAAACAGCCGGAAACGCTTCACCCTATGAATCATAGAGTGAAGCGTTTCCGGCTGTGTCACAGCAATTCATGACGCCGTCTTTTATTGCCGGAACAGTTCCTGCAACAGGGCAGTTTCCTCGTCGTTCAGGCCGCAGGATTCGATCAAGTCGGAAATCCGGTCTGTTCCTTCTGTTGTGATTTGTTCTTGGGAAAACATTGCTTTGATTTCAAGCATTTGCTGCAGGCAGCCTTTATGACCGCCGAGGCTCAAATCAAAATCCCGGCTGCTGAACGCAAAAGATGTGCCGTCAGCTGTATACAGGGTGAAGCCGTAATCCCAACCGGAGGTGACATATCTTCCTGTTCGCCTTATGGACGATACGGTCAGGCGAACACAGTCTGACACAGCGGCAGGAGCAGACGGGCGGTTCAGCATATCATATTCGACAATCGTGTAATCCTCTTGCAGGCAATCCCGTTCAAAGAGACCCAAAGGAAGTAACAGGAGGAAGGCGACTATAGCCCCAAGCAGCAAACGGCGCAGCTTGCCTCGGAACCGTCTTTCTGAGGCAGACCTGCGGACCTTCTCCCACTGCGGTCCAAACATGGGAAACAGATCGGTTTTCCACGGGTATACCCCGTAGCGGACCTTCTTGTTTCCAAAAATCGGCTGTTTACCGCCCCACAGGCAGATCAAAGCAATCATGCCGCCGATTTCGATCAGCAAGAGCAGCGGAAGGAAGAAGAGATAGCTAAGTCCCGCCCGGTAGGCGACGACGCCGGGCTCCCGAAAGGCGATTCTGCCGTGGAGCCAGTCCCAGCCAAGCAGCAGAAAAAAGATGCCCAGCGCAAGAAACACGGACAGCACGGCGTAGATTGTCTTGTCTATCCCGGACAGCGGCGGCACCCGATGGGCAGTATCCTTTTTTCTCTTTTTTGCCATGGTTTTTCTCCTGTCAGTCCTTACGGAAGGTCAGCGCGGAGGGCCTGAAGCATATCTCCACAAGCCAACGCGGCAGAATATCCGCGTTTCGCCCGACATAAAGGTGGAAGATCACAAAAATAGTATGCAGGGAAAGGTAGCCAAGCGGAAAAATGAGCACCGGTCCGTCGGCTTCTTGCTCAATATGGAGGAGCATAAAAGCGAGAAAGCCCAGCCCAAGCGCATACAACAAGATATACACAAAGATAAACTCTCCGGGCTGCTGCACATTGCCGTTGAAGGGATCCCAACTGCGCCGGATGGAAGAAACCCGTGGGATCCGCTTGCCGTGGCCGCGCTGGTAGCCGCGCTGAGCAGTTTTCACCAGGTCCTCCCAGGCTTCGCCGCGGCGTAAGCGGACGGATCCCTTGTCCAGATAGAGCAGCTTCTTCCCCTCAATGCCCCACAGGTCCCGATACGCGCATCGCCGATTTGCCACAGTCATGGAACGTACCCGGAGCCCTTCCCGGTCAAACGCTACCAGGAACCGAAGCCATGCCAACGCGCATGCCAGAGAGCTCAGCCCCAGCAGAACCGCGCCGACCAGAGCCGCCCAATGGCGCACCGTCAGAGCAAGGGCCAGCCCTCCTGCCAGCGGCACCAGCCGCAGCAGCAATACCCAAACAGGAAGGCGCAGGACCTTGCCGGCAGGCCAAAGGGCAGCAGCCTTTGTTGGCTTTTTCACGCTTCATCCTCCTTCAGGATGTGATAGCCCTGCGCTTGCAGGGCGGCACGGATGCGACGGTCGACGTCTTTTACCTGGTCCGGCTTCATTTTGCGGCGGTTGTAGTCGTTGCGGAAGCCGGGGATGTATTTCAAGGAATCCTTTTGATAGTACCAGGTGTTACCGGGCAAAAGGCTGACGGTTTTCTCGTCTTCCTCCTCGGGGAGATAACACCACTCCGCCAGACGCCCTTGGAGCTTGCAGTAAACGGCGTATTCTCCGAGCTTTACCTCGCCCTCGTGCAGACGGCGGAGCATTTTCACCCGTTCCTTTTCCTCCCCGGTCCGCTCCTCCTTGATGCCGCTGCGCATCTTGCGGACGTATTCCCAGAGGGACATGTCCAGATATTCCTGCATTTCACTGGGCGGCCGCTTTTCCGGGTGACTCTTGGGCAGGCCTCGGGCAAAGACCAGCCGCCGGGCCATTCCCCGGGCGTAGTTCTGCGCAGGACGGCCCATCATCCCGGCCTCGTAGCTCTGCTTGCCGCCGTTCATGTAATAGTGGCCCGTGGGACACTCCACCACGCAGGGGAGGATGGCTGCGTCGTCGGTGTTCACCGGCAGCAGCCTCGCCTTGGCCTTCACGTCCTCGTCCACCCGGTCCGCCAGGATCACCACCAAAGAGACGTAGGCCCTGGGCGCCTTCTTCTCCTGCCTGGTGTGGAAGCGAACGGTGCCGTCCGGGAGCTTGGAGAGTTGATGCCTGGCCTGCCCCAGCAGGATATGGTACTTCTCCGCGTCCAGGTGCTCCGTCTGGCACATGACCAGCCGCTTTTCGATCATGGAGTGGTAGATGGTCCAGGAGTAGGCGTGCTTGTAGTACACGGTGAAGCGTTCGTCCGCCCCGTCCTTCCATTTGCGGCCCCAGAGGCGGCAGCGGCGCAGAATCCTGCGCTGCGCGGTGGCCCGATCCAAGCCGTTGACCCGGGAGGAGTATTCCAGCCGGTCCCGCTGCCAGCTGTGGATTTCATTCAAAATGACGTCAGAGCCGAAGAGCAGGAAGAAATTGTGAAACAAGTACCACAGGGCCAGTCCCATCACCCCGATGAAGCCCAGAGCAAAGGCCAGGCCCGGGACCTCGACGCCGTGCCTTTCCAGAATCAGCGGAACAAACAGAGAACCAAAGGCCAGATAGGCCGGCGAATACAGCAGATGCTGGCACAGCCAGGGATGTTTTAGTGTTGGGAATTTCATTGCAGCCTCCTTCAAAAAGAAAAACCCACACACGACATCGTGCATGAGTCTCGTTTTTTAGGGCGCACCGGCAGCGATGCTGCGGGATGACGGCAGGCCCCCATCCTGGAAGGATGGAACTACTCCCTCGTGGGTATTCAAGATTGCACGTATATTATACCACGCCCCGGCCCCCTGTCAAGAGGGCCGGGAAGATTTTTCTGTCATTGCAGCAAGCAACAGTACTATGTTGGACGTTCTGTTGCTGCTGCCGCCTTCCATGTGTCAATCAGTTCCGAATCATATTGCGAACCGTCGAAGAACAGGCCAATCCCATATACGATCTCCAGATCAGCCGGATTGAAGAAAATATACTGGATTCTGACTTGATGTCCGTCTTCTGTTTGTGCATCTGTAAGGATGTCAAAGCCCTGCAGGGTAGTTCCGAAATAATACTGCTCAGAATTCTCTGTTTGCTTTCTCACAGTATCTGAATCTGACAGCTGAAGCAATCTGCTTCTTTCGATCCCATACGCAGATTCATCGGTGAAATGAAGCACCAGCTTGATACTGTAATTCGGATCGCCAAGTATTGCGCATTGATAGGAATAGCCGTATTCCAGAATGTTTGCCGCATCCGGCAGAGTTTCCGGGAGAAGCGGAAGCATTTTTTTCAGATCTTCCTTGACATAGACGTTTACCTCTCCATAGCGAGCAGGATCTGTGACCCGTTCTGATTGAACCGGCGGATCGCCAGTACAGGAGCAAAGCACAAGCAGATTCAAAAAACAACAAACCATGATCAATGCCATGCGTGTCTTCCTTTTCATCGTAATTATTCCTCCGTTCAGCCGATCAAAGAGTTTCTTCATTTTATTTGCAGACTGCGTCTCCGTCCGCGATAATCTGGGTTCCGTCATAGATGGGAATGAACCCCAGGAGTGATACCTGCGGCCCGACACGCCATCCTTCATCTACTCCCAGCATTTCATGGTATTTGGTATACTGCCAGAGGATCGCGTACCAGCCCTGGCTGCCGCCGTCTGACATATAGACGTGCATCGGTACGCACGCCAGGACAAGCAG
>JAEEKA010000041.1 GCA_016282135.1 Oscillospiraceae bacterium | reverse complement strand
CTGACCCCCGAGCTGGACGGCTCCATCCTCTCCGGCATCACCCGGAAGTCCATGATCCAGATCCTGCGGGACAAGGGCTACAAGGTCACCGAGCGGAAGATCACCATCCAGGAGATCGCGGACGCCTACGACGCCGGCAAGCTCCAGGAGGTCTTCGGCACCGGCACCGCCGCCGTCATTTCTCCCGTCGGTCAGCTCGAGTGGGGCGACAAGGTCATGAAGATCAACGGCGGCAAGATCGGCGATATCTCCATGTACGCCTACAAGACCCTCACCGACATCCAGTGGGGCCGCGCCAAGGGTCCCGAGGGCTGGTCTGTCGAAATCGGCCACGTGTAATTCCATTCGGACACGGGACGGTTCCTTGTCTTGCTTGCAAGGCAAGGAACCGCCTTTTTATCTTTCTAAGACACTTTTCTTGACTTTCCTCCCAAAATGTGGTATAATTAAGATACAGATGAATTGTACTGCGTCTTAGGAGGATATTTTTATGGAACCTGAAATCAAACTGCTGCCGCCGGAGCAAGAACGAAGAGAGCAGTTCTGGGAGCATGACCTGGTCAAGGACCGGAACGGGGGCTTGGCGGGCAGCTTTCACAATCTCAAGCTGATCCTGGACTGCGACGAGCTCCTGCAGCCCATCCGGTTCAACCGACTTGCCGGGTCCATCGAGGTCACGGGAAAGCTGCCCTGGCGGGAGATCAACCTGGGCGGGAAGCGCTGGCGGGACGCCGACGAGGCCCATCTGATGGACTATGTGGAGACCTGGTTTGGCATTTTCCCCCAGAATTTTTACACCCCGGCCCTGCTGGGAGCCACGGACAACCGCGCCTTTCATCCGGTGGTGGACTACCTCAAGGCCCTGCCGGATTGGGACGGGGTGAAGCGGGTGGAGACCCTGCTGGTGGACTACCTGGGGGCCGAGGATACGCCCTACGTCCGGGCCGTCACGGCCAAAACCCTCTGCGCCGCCATCTGGCGGGCCTGGTCTCCCGGGAAGAAGTTTGACAACATTCTGGTGCTTTCCGGGCCCCAGGGCATCGGCAAAAGCACGCTGATCTCCCGGCTGGGCGGGGAATGGTACTCCGACAGCCTGTCTCTGTCCGACATGAACGACAAGACCGCCGCCGAGAAGCTGATGGGGGTCTGGCTCATGGAAATCGGCGAAATGGCGGGCATGAAGAAGGCGGAGCTAGAGAAGGTCAAGGCCTTTCTCTCCCGGCAGGAGGACCGCTTCCGCCCGGCCTACGCCCGAAACGTGGTGACCCGGCCCCGGGGCTGCGTCTTCTTCGGCACCACCAATAACACGAGCGGGTATCTTCGGGACGTGACCGGCAACCGCCGCTTCTGGACGGTGGAGTGTTCGGGCAAGAGTGCGAAGAAGCCCTGGGACCTGAGCCCGGAGGAGCTGGGGCAAATCTGGAAGGAGGCCCTGCTCCGCATCCCGGAGGAATCGCTGCTCCTGTCCCCGGAGCAGGAGGCGGCAGCCCAGGAGTGCCAGCGGGAGGCCCTGGAGGAGGACGATTTTCAGGGCCTGGTGGAAAGCTACCTGAGCATTCCCCTGCCGGAGGACTGGTATATGGCCAACTTCGGCGAGCGGGTCTGCTACTATCAGACGCCGGAATATACCAAGCTGGGCCCGGGCCTCTATCCCCGGGAGACGGTGTGCAACCTGGAAAACTGGTGCGAGTGCCTGGGACGGCCCCGGGAGCAATTGACAAAAAAAGACAGCGCCAGGATCGCAATGATCATGGCGCGTGTCAAGGGCTGGGAAAAGCAGGGGGATTATCAATATCATCCCGTCTATGGGAAGCAAAGGATCTATCAAAGAATTTCAGAACAAAGCTGATGCGGCAGGGGCTTTGTTCTACTCCCGTTCTAAGTTTGTTCTATTGATTTTCCCTTGTTTTTCCTATGTTTTTTGAAAGATAGAACAATAGAACAATAAATTTCCCTTAGGAGGAATGAAAACTCCATATATGTTGGAAATACGCTTGTTCTATGTTCTTTGTTCTACGGTGCAGCAACGGGACGGGAAACCCGTCCCCCACGCTGTCATTCTGAGCGGAGCGAAGAATCCGTTCCCCCCCTGGCGCACTTGCGCCGGCCTGTGCGTTTTCCGGGCGGCCAATGACCGCCCCTGCGCTTCCATTCTGCATTTTGCATTCTGCATCCTGCGGACTCTGACCCGGAACCTGCTGTCGATTTTGCAGACGGCAAATCCATTTCTGTTTTGCAGATGGCAATCTGCAAAACACCGACAATTCTCAATTCTCAACTCTCAATTCTCAATTCCAACGGGACGGGAAACCCGCCCCCTGCGGGCCGATGCTTCATTGTCACCTGTCAATTGTCCCCTGTCACCTATCAATTCTTACTTCTTACTTCTTCCCTCTTACTTCTTCCCTCGTTTCTCCCCTACTGCGCAAACTGGCTGTTATACAAGCTGGCGTAGAATCCGCCCTTTTTCAAGAGCTCCTCATGGTTTCCGATTTCCACCACCTTGCCCTCCCGCATTACCAGAATCACGTCCGCTTCCCGAATGGTGGACAGACGGTGGGCCACGATGAAGCTGGTGCGGCCCCGCATCATGCGGGCAAAGGCGCTCTGGATTTTCAGCTCCGTGCGGGTATCGATGGAGGAGGTGGCCTCGTCCAGGATCAGCATGGGCGGCAGGCAGAGCATGATCCGGGCGATGCACAAAAGCTGCTTCTGGCCCTGGGAGAGCATGCCCCCGTCTTCGGTGATATAGGTATCGTAGCCCTGGGGCAGCAGACGGATGAAGCTGTGGGCGTGGGCGGCCCGGCAGGCGGCCTCGATCTCCGCGTCGGTGGCCTCGGGCTTGCCCAGGGTCAGATTCTCCCGAATCGTGCCGGAGCGGAGCCAGGTCTCCTGGAGGACCATGCCGTATTTGGCCCGGAGGCCGGCCCGGGTCATGTCCCGCAGGTCCGTCCCATCCACCCGGATGGCGCCGCCGTCCACGTCGTAGAAGCGCATAAGCAGGTTGATCAGGGTGGTCTTGCCGCAGCCCGTGGGGCCCACAATGGCGATCCGCTGACCGGGCTCGGCGGTGAAGGACAGGTCCTCGATCAGAGGCTTGTCCTTGGTGTAGGAGAAGAAAACGTGGTCCATTTGCACCCGGCCCGCGCCGTCATTTTGCGTGTTGCGTTCGGGGGCTGACGGACCGACATGGGCATCGGCCCCTACGGACTCTGATCCCTGATCCTTGATCCCTGATCCCTGATCCTCCTCCGGCTCGTCCATCAGCTCGAAGATGCGGCCAGCGCAGGCCAGGGCGTTCTGGAACTCCGTTACCACGCCGCTGATCTCGTTAAAGGGCTTGGTGTACTGGTTGGCGTAGGCCAGCAGGGCGGAAAGGCTGCCCACGGTGAAAACGGCCTCCGTCCCGGCGGTGGAGACGCAGAGCAGGGCGCCCGTCAGCACCACGGCGGCATAGACCACGGAATTGACGAAGCGGGTGCAGGGATTGGTGAGGGAGGAGAAGAACACAGCCTTCAGGGAAGTCTTTTCCAGCCGGTCATTGATGGCGTCGAAATCCTTTACGGCCTGCTCCTCCCGGCCGAAGGCCTTCACCACCTTCTGCCCTCCCAGGAGCTCGTCCACGAAGGCCGTCTGCTCTCCCCGGGTCCTGCTTTGCTCCAGAAAGTAGCTGTGGGTGTGAGAGGCAATGAACCTGGCCACCACAAAGCTGAGGGGCGTCAGAACAATGACAATCAGCGCAATCAGGGGCTTGATGGAAAGCATGAAGCCCAGAGTACCCAGAATCGTAATGACGCCGGTGAAGAGCTGGGTGAAACCCAGCAGAAGCCCGTCGGCGAGCTGGTCCACGTCGGTAATAATCTGGCTCACCACCGAGCCCACGCCGCGGCGGTCCAGCCAGGACAGGGGCAGACGCTGCAGGTGCCGGAAGGCCCGGTTCCGCAGATCCCGGACGGTCTGGTAGGTGACCCGGTTGTTGATGACGCTTACCAGCCACTGAACCAAAGCCGTCAGGGCCGCAAACAGGGCAATCTGCAGCAGCAGCGTTCCGATGGCGTCAAAATCCACCTGGCCGGGGCCCACAACGCAGTCAATGGCCCGGCCCACCAGCACGGGCAGATAGAGGGTCAGGGCCACAGAAGCAGCCGAAAGCAGAATCGAAGCCAGAATCAGCAGCCGATAGGGCCGCAGCAGCGTCAGAACACGCCTGTAGGGACGGCTCCCAGCCGTCCGCTCTCCCGTTCGCTCCTGCCTGTAGGGACGGCACTCTGCCGTCCGCGTATCTTTTGCGGCGCTCACCTGTGCGCCACGGGAAGCAGTCCCTTGCGGGGACAACCCCTCATCCGTCATCGGGCTTCCGTGAGACGCCCGATGCCACCTTCCCCCCAGGGGGAAGGCTTTGGAAACGCGCCTGTAGGGGGCGGCGTCCCCGACGCCCCGTGATTTCCCGGACGCGGGAGAGCCAGCACGGGCATCGGCTCCTGCATCGTGCTTTCTCATAGCGCCGCCTCCCTTCGGAACTGGGACTCGTGGATTTCCCGGTAAACCGGGCAGGTATCCAGCAACTGTTCATGGGTGCCCAGGCCCACCACCCTGCCCTCGTCCAGGACGACGATCTGGTCCGCGTTTCGAACAGCGGAGGTTCGTTGGGCCACCAGAAAAACCGTAGGATGATCCGGCAGGGCCCGGATGGCTTTCCGCAGGGCGGCGTCCGTAGCAAAGTCCAGAGCGGAGGAGCTGTCGTCCAAAATCAGGATTTCCGGCCTTCGAACCAGGGCGCGGGCGATGGTAAGCCGCTGGCGCTGGCCCCCGGAGAGGTTCCGGCCAAACTGCTCGATCTCCCCGTCCAGGCCGCCCTTGGCGGCCACAACGTCCGCCGCCTGGGCGCAGGTCACAGCCTCCATAAGGAGTTCGTCGGAATCGCACGGGGGAGGGTTCTCTGTGCCGGAATGCATTGCGGAATTGTCCCCGTCTGCGGAATAGAGAACCGTCCTCTGTGCATCGTTCAGCACGATGCGCTCGGGAACTGACGGGCCGATGCCCACATCGGCCCCTGCTGCGGAACTGTCATTCTGCTTTTTGCGTTCGGATATCTGCGGGGCGTCGAGGGCGCCGCCCCCTACAAGCGCTGAATCCAGCCCCCAGAGCAGATTCTCCCGGATCGTGCCCCGGAACAGCACCGCCTTTTGTGGCACCAGGCCGATTTTGGCCCGCAGCTGGGCGGGCTCCCAGGCCCGGACGTCAATCCCGTCCACCAGGACCCTCCCCCGGGTCGCCTCGTAGAACCGGGGAATCAGGTTCACCAGAGTGGATTTGCCGCTGCCGGTGCCGCCGATGACGCCGATCACCTGGCCGGGCATGGCCCGGAGCGTCACCCCGGAAAGGGCCTCCCCGGCTGCACCCTCTGCCGAATTCCCCCGTAGGGACGAGCATTGCTCGTCCGCCCCAATTGCCGCAGGGTCTGCGGACAAGCACTGCTTGTCCCTACGCACAGAATCGCTTTCTGCTGCGGCATAGTAGCTGAAGGCGGCATTGTCAAACTCCACCCGAACCGCAGGGTCGCCGCCTGGGAGGCCGCTTTGTGCCTTCTCCTCGTCTTCCATGTCCAGGACTGACTGAATGCGCTTGCCGCAGGCCAGGGATTTGGTGATATTGATAATCAGATTGGCCAGCTTAATGAGCTCCACCAGGATCTGGGACATGTAGTTGTAGAGGGCTACCACCGCCCCCTGGGTCAGGATTCCCCCCTGAACCCGGAGGGCGCCGGTGTGGATCAGGCCGATCACAGCGGCGTTGATGATCACATAGGTCAGGGGATTCATCAGCGCGGAGAGCCTCCCCACCCGCTGCTGCGCGGCGGTCAGGGCGGCGTTTTGTTCCGCGAAGCTCCGGCACTCGGCCTCCTCCTTCCGGAAGGCCCGGAGCACCCGGACGCCGTTGAGATTCTCCCGGGTCGTCCCGAGCACCCGATCCAGCCGCTCCTGGACCCGCTTATACATGGGCATGGTCAACAGCATCACGCCAAAGACCACCGCCGCCAGCACCGGAATCACCGCCGCAAACCAGAGGGCCGCGGAAGCGTCGATGGTAAAGGCCATCACCATGGCGCCGAAGACCACGAAGGGAGACCGGAGCAGCAGCCGCAGGGTCAGATTCAGACCCGTCTGGACCTGGTTCATATCGGAGCTCATGCGGGTAATCAGGGTGGGAATGCCGATCCGGTCCAGGGTGGCGTAGGGGAAACGCTGGATGTGGGCATAGAGGGCGTGGCGGAGCTTGGTGACGAAGCCCACCGCCGCCCGGGCAGAGAAATACTGGGCCGTGACGGAAAAGCCCAGGCCCAGCAGGCCAAGGCCCGCCAGCAGCAGACCCATGCGGACAATATGGCCCCGGTCTCCCCCGCCGATGCCCCGGTCGATCACGGAGGCGACGATCATGGGGATGAACAGCTCCAGGGTGGCCTCCGCCAGCTTCAGCAGCGGCCCCAGGACGCATTCCTTCCGGTAAGACTTCAAATAGGAAAACAGCTTGCGCATAGCGGCCTCCAAGGTGGTGATGGAGATATTATAGCAGATTACGGGGATGGAGGCAAGGGAATTGAGAGGTGAGAATTGAGAATTGAGAATGAATGGGTTCAGAGTCCGTAGGGACGGCACTCTGCCGTCCGGAGGATCAGCCTTATTGACAAGCGCCCAGGGGGAGCATATAATAAATGCGTTCTTCTGAAGCGCGGGCGCACACTGTGCGCCACTACAGCGAAAAAGCACGAAGCATGGGAGACTGTCTATGAATCAGAATATACGTTTTGAAATGCTCATCGGGCCGGAGGGGCTGGCGAGGCTGCGCCGGGCGCGGATAGCTGTCTTTGGCCTGGGGGGCGTGGGGGGCTATGTGGCGGAGGCCCTGGCCCGGGCCGGGGTGGGAACGCTGGACCTGATCGACAACGACCGGGTGGCCCTTTCCAACCTGAACCGACAGATCATCGCCCTGCACAGCACTCTGGGCATGACCAAGGTGGAGGCGGCCGCCGCCCGGGTCCGGGACATTGATCCGTCTATTGTCGTTCACCAATTTCAGACCTTCTACCTGCCCGGAACCCGGGATCAGTTCGACTTTTCCGCCTATGACTACGTGGTGGACTGCATCGACACGGTAAGCGCCAAGCTGGATCTGGTGATGCAGTGCAGGGCCGCCGGGACGCCTATCATCTCCGCCCTGGGCACCGGCAACAAGCTGGACCCCGCAAAGCTGGAGCTGGCCGACATCTACGACACCGCCGTCTGTCCCCTGGCCCGGGTCATGCGCAAGGAGCTCCGCCGCCGGGGCGTGGAAAAATTACAGGTGGTCTATTCCCGGGAGGAGCCAATTACTCCCCTGTTCCAGCCGGAGTCGGAGCAAGATGCGTCTCTCTCCCCCGACGATCCCGCGTTTTATGGCAACAAACGCCGCTCGGTGCCGGGCAGCAGCCCCTTCGTTCCCCCAGCGGCGGGCTTGCTCATTGCCTCAGCGGTCGTGGGGGATATTTTGAAAAAAACCATTGACATTTCCAAATAAATTGTGTACAATACAACCGTATCCTGACATGAGGGCGAGGGCCCAGGGGAAAGGTGCGTTACGGGGAAGCTACGGCCGCGTTCGCACGCGGCCGTTTTTGTTTTCCTGAATACATTTTGGAGGTATCGCTATGGAAACCAGAGTCGCAGTCATCAGCATCATCGTGGAGAACAATGAAACGGTGGAGCAGCTCAACGCTCTGCTTCACGACTACGGCCAGATCATCATCGGCCGTATGGGCATTCCCTACCGGCAGCGGGGCATCAACATCATCAGCCTGGCGGTGGACGGCCCCCAGGACGTGATCGCCGCCCTCTCCGGGAAGATCGGTTCTCTCTCCGGCGTCAGCGCCAAGACCGCCTACTCCAACGTGACCGGCAATGTCTGATCTCCTGAGCCTGATCGACAAGCTGGAACGCACCCACAGCCTGACCCTCGCGGAATACGAGGCCCTTCTCACCCAGCGTGGGGAGGGCCCCGCCTCCGCCCTCCGGGAACGGGCGGTGCGAGTCCGGAAGGCCGTCTACGGCAGCACCGTCTTCACCCGAGGTCTGATCGAGATCAGCTCCTGGTGCAAAAACGACTGTCTCTACTGCGGCATCCGCCACAGCAACCAGAAGGCCCAGCGCTACCGGCTGAGCCCTTCGGACATCCTCGCCTGCTGCCGGGAGGGCTGGGAGCTGGGCTTCCGGACCTTCGTGCTCCAGGGCGGCGAGGATCCCTGGTTCACCGATGAGGTGCTCTGTCCCCTGCTGGAGCAGATCAAGGCCGAGTTCCCCCACTGCGCCGTGACTCTTTCTCTGGGGGAACGGAGCCGCGAGAGCTATCAGCGGCTCTTCGACGCGGGAGCGGACCGCTATCTGCTGCGGCATGAGACCGCCGACAAGGCCCACTATGAGCAGCTTCACCCCGCCGGAATGTCCTGGGACCACCGGATGGAATGTCTCCGTACCCTGAAGGAAATCGGCTACCAGGTGGGCTGCGGCTTCATGGTAGGCTCCCCGGGGCAGACGGAAAAGGAGCTGGCCAAGGATCTCAAATTCGTGGAGACCTTCCGGCCCGCCATGTGCGGCATCGGCCCCTTCATTCCACACAAGGACACGCCCTTCGGCAGCCAGCCCGGAGGCAGCGTGGAGCTGAGCTGTTACCTTCTTTCCATCCTGCGGCTGATTCAGCCGAACCTCCTCTTACCCGCCACTACCGCCCTCGGCACGCTGGACCCGCTGGGCCGGGAGAAAGGCATACAGGCAGGCGCCAACGTGGTCATGCCCAACCTCTCCCCCGTCAGCGTCCGAAAGAAATATATGCTCTACGACAACAAAATCTGCACCGGCGAGGAATCCGCCCAGTGCAGAGGCTGCCTCGCGGCGCGAATGAGCTCGATCGGCTACGAGCTGGTCAGCGACCGCGGAGACCCGAGGGAAATTGAGAATTAAGAATTGAGAAGTGAGAATTGACGATTTCTCAACTGCCTGCGGCGGCGCACGGGAAACAGCCCGTCGTCTGTGCACCCCCTCATCCGCCTCCTTCGGAGGCACCTTCCCCCCAGGGAGAAGGCTTTAACGGATGGCAGAGTGCCCGCGCTACGGACTCTGAACTCTGTGCCGTGGCGCACACTGTGCGCCGCTGCCGGACCCTGAACTCTGAACCCTGAACTCTGAACTGAAAGGACGAATACCATGTTCACCTACAATCCCAAATCCATGCTCCCCGATGAATTTATCAACGACGGGGAAATCCGGGAAACCCTGGCCTATGCCGACGCCCACAAGAACGATATGGCCCTCATCAACGAAATCCTGGAAAAGGCCCGGCCCATCCGGGAGGGCAACGGCTGCCGCTGCCGGGGCCTGACCCACCGGGAGGCCTCCGTCCTGCTGGCCTGCGAGGATCCCCAGGTGTTGGAGCGGATCTACCAAATCGCCGAGGAGATCAAGCTGGCCTTTTACGGCAACCGCATCGTCCTCTTTGCCCCCCTGTACCTGTCCAACTACTGCGTCAACGGCTGCGTCTACTGCCCCTACCACCTGAAAAACAAGCACATTGCCCGGAAAAAGCTCACCCAGGAGGAGGTCCGGCAGGAGGTCATCGCCCTGCAGGACATGGGCCACAAGCGCCTGGCCATTGAGGCGGGCGAGGACCCGAAGAACAATCCCATCGAATACATTTTGGAGTGCATCAACACCATCTACTCCATCAAGCATAAGAACGGCGCAATCCGCCGGGTCAACGTGAACATCGCCGCCACCACCGTGGAGAACTACAAGAAGCTCAAGGACGCCGGCATCGGCACCTACATTCTCTTCCAGGAGACCTACCACAAGGAGAGCTACCTGAAGCTCCATCCCACGGGACCCAAGCACGACTACGACTACCACACCACCGCCCATGACCGAGCCATGGAGGCGGGCATCGACGACGTGGGCCTGGGGGTTCTCTTCGGCCTGGAGCTGTACCGCTACGAGTTCGCGGGGCTTTTGATGCACGCGGAGCACCTGGAGGCGGTCCACGGGGT